>JBGTLX010000245.1:0-10312 GCA_041743855.1 Rhizobiaceae bacterium
CGATCGTCACATTGGCGCCGTCGCGCGCCGCGCGAAGCGCGATCGCCAGCCCGATCCCGCGCGACCCGCCCGAGATGAACAGCGTTTTCCCCTTGAGCGACATTTTGTCAGGCCTCCTGATTTTCTGACGCAATCCATAGCGGCCTTCGGCAAGGTTGCAAGACAATCGCGTCAGGCAAAGTGGCAGGCCCGACATCGGACGATTGCTGAAGCTCTGTCAATCAAAGCGGACGCGCCTTTGTCACCCTATCGTCCAACCCGATAGCAACCCATCCGGCGCTTGGCCGTTGACAAAGATGCGACGCATCCAGAAGGCATTCCTTGCAATTTTCGTTTCCTCGCTTGCGGTGATCTCCCTCAACGCCCTTGCACAGACGCCCGAGCTTCCCGACCGAATGTCGGCGCCGAAGACGCGCGAGAAGACGCAGCCCACCCAACCTTCGCCGGAAATTCCCGTCGCCGATACCCAGTCCAGGACACCGCCTTCGAGGAACATCCCCGTTCCTGCCCCGCGTCCCGAAACCGAAAACGCCGCGCCCGCCGGGCAGGCGGAAGAAACACCGCCCTCGGCCCCCGATGCGGAGGATTTGAAGCGGGACGAACCTTTGCCGGCCGCGGTTCCTGTGCCCGGAAAGCGCCCGGGAGAAGACGACATAGCCATCCCAGAAGAAGAACCGGAGCCGGCCGATCCGCGCTCTGCGGTGATCCCGGCAAGCATCATGCCGGAGACCGAAAAAGCCTGCCGCGCTCGCCTGACCGAACTCGGAGCCGAGTTCGAGGACCGCGCCGCGCGAGCCGATCCGGCCGGCTGCTCCATCCCCTACCCTCTGGTCCTGAAATCGCTCGGCAAGACCGTCGCGCTGGAACCGGAGGCCGAGATGAATTGCGCCATAGCCGAAGCCTCCGCCCGCTTCGCCAGGGACGTCGTTTCGCCTGCCGCATCCAAGGAATTCGGCGAAGAGCTGAAATCGGTTTCGCATGCCTCGGCCTATGTCTGCCGGCCGCGCAACGGCACGCGAAAGCTGTCGGAGCACGCCTTCGGCAACGCGTTCGATATCGCCTCCTTCACGCTGTCCAAGGACACGAGGGTCGAGGTCATCCTGCGCCCCGAAGAAAAGCACGCGCGCTTCCTCGGCGCGGTCCGCAAGGCGGCTTGCGGGCCGTTCAAGACGGTGCTCGGCCCAGGCAGCGACGCCGACCACGCGACGCATCTCCACTTCGACCTTGCCCCGCGCCGCAATGGCGGAACCTACTGCCGGTAACCGCGCACCCATCTCCGCGCAAATGTGCTTGCGCGCCGCATTTCCGCCGCAGCCGTAAACGGCGGCGCTGAGCTTTCCTTTACTGTTGGCGGCTAAGCTTCCTTGCGTGGGGACACTGGGGAGCCGCTCGAATGCCTATAGTCACTCGCGGCCGCGTTCTCGTTGGCGGCTGCGCTCTCGCGTTTCTGGTCGCGGCGCTCTCGGCCTGCAGCCCGAGCGGCGTGCTGTCGCTAGAGCCTCATGTCGATGTCGGCGCCCGCACGGCGGCCATCGCGCCTGCTTCCGGCCTGCGAACCCTCGTCCCTTCAAACCCGTACATGGCCTCCTATCCGCGCTTCACCGAACCGGCGGACCCATATGAGGCGATGTCTGCCGAAGAACTTGACTGCCGCCGCGATCTGAAGCGTCTCGGCGTCGCCTTTCGCGACCTCGCGCCGATCGACGATGGCGGCGCCTGCCGCATCGACAATCCGGTCGAGGTTTCGGCCATCGGCGGCGTCCGGCTGAAGCCAGCCGCCACCGTCACCTGCACCATGGCGAAAACCTTCGCCCGCTGGACGAAAAGCGAACTCGTGCCGTCGGCGCGCATCCGCTATCTGTCGGGCGTGAGAACCATCCATCAGGGATCGAGCTATTCGTGCCGCAACATACGCGGCTCGCGCACAGCCTCGGAGCACTCCAAGGGCAACGCCATGGACGTCATGCGAATCGAGTTGAACAACGGCAAGGACATCGACGTGAAGAAGCCCGGCTTTTTCGCCTTCCGCCAGCGCAGCCTGCTCAACAATGTGCGCGCCGACGCCTGCGGTTATTTCTCGACCGTGCTCGGGCCAGGCTACGACCGCGACCACAGGGATCATTTCCACTTCGACATCAAGCAGCGCCGCAACAATTACGTCGCCTGCCGGTGAAAGCGCGGCCATCGCGCGCTGACCGGATCGCGATTGGACGTAAAGCAATCTGCCGGTTTCGCCCAAACGGCTCAAATGCTATTGACCGCGCATGGTCTATGTTGAAATCGGCATTGTCGTCGTTCTGATCTGCGTAAACGGCCTCTTGGCCATGTCGGAACTGGCGATCGTCTCGTCCCGGCCTGCCCGGCTCAAGACGATGATCGACCGCCACGTCAAGGGCTCCGGCCGCGCGCTCGCTCTCGGCGCCAACCCCGGAAAATTCCTCTCCACGGTCCAGATCGGCATCACCCTGGTCGGTGTGCTATCCGGCGCATTTTCGGGCGCGACGCTCGGTCTGCGCCTCACCGGCTGGCTGGTCTCGGTCGGCGTGCCCGATGGCGCCGCAGATGCGCTCGGCGTCGGCTTGGTGGTCGCGGCCATCACCTATGGCTCGCTGATCATCGGCGAACTCGTGCCCAAGCAGATTGCGCTGCGCGACCCCGAGGGCGTCGCGGTCAAGGTCGCGCCGGCCATGACGATCCTCTCCAAAGTGGCGCTGCCGCTGGTGTTCCTGCTCGATTTTTCCGGCCGCGCGGTTCTCTGGCTGCTCGGCCAACGCGGCGAGAGCGAGGAGAAGGTCACCGACGAGGAAATCAAGATGCTAGTTGCCGAGGCCGAGCATCACGGCACTATCGAATCCGACGAGCGGCGCATGATCGCCGGCGTGATGCGGCTTGGCGACCGCGCCGTGCGCGCCGTGATGACGCCACGCACCGAGGTCGACTGGCTCAACCTTCAGGCCGACGAGGCGAGCGTCAGAAAACTGCTCATGGAAACGCAGCATTCGCGGCTGCCGGCCGGCGAAGGCACGGTGGACGCCATGGTCGGGGTCGTCCAGACCCGCGACATTCTTGCCGCGATGCTCGCCGGCCACGGCTTCGACCTGCGACAGCATCTGCGCACCGCCCCGATCGTCCACGACCAGGCCGATGCGCTCGACGTTTTGACGACGCTCAAGGACTCGGCTGTGCCGGTGGCGCTGGTTCATGACGAATACGGCCATTTCGAAGGCATCGTCACGCCCGCCGACATTCTGGAGGCGATCACCGGCGTCTTCCGCGCCGACGCCGACGAGGAGGAGGAACAGGCGGTGCAGCGCGACGACGGCTCCTGGCTGCTCGCCGGCTACATGCAGGCCGATGAAATGGCCGATCATCTGAGCATCGATCTGCCCGACAGCCGCGACTATGAAACCGTCGCGGGCTACGTGCTCTCGCACATGAACCATCTGCCGGCGACCGGCGAAACGGTCGACGCGCAAGGCTGGCGCTTCGAGGTCGTCGATCTGGACGGCCGCCGCATCGACAAGATCCTGGCCTCGAAGCTGGCGGGACCGCACCGCCGGACCAAGCGCTGATCCAAGAGAAAGGGGGGCTGAGGTCAAGCGCCCTCCCCTTACTCCGCCGAAGAACCTGCCCGCTTTGAAAGTCGCTCCGGCGAGTCAGGTGATGGTATTTTCGAGATCCGGAGCGAAGCGTACATTTGGGTACATGAGCACCGGAAGCGGAGAAAACGCATCGGATGACCGCCGGAGTAGAGTTTCGATCGGGTCAGGCGGCCTTGGCAAGCTGTGCGTCGTCCGCCCGCGCGGCCTTGAGCACCTTCGCCCACCAAACCACATCGTCGAGCAACGCGGTCGCGGCCTGGTTCAGATGGTCCATATCTTCCAGCTTCCCGGTATCCTGCATAACGGCCAGAAAATCGGCCCAGGCGATGTGGACGGCCGATTTGACAGGCGCCATCTGGAGCTCGATTGCAATCATGCGGAGCTGTTCGACGGCGCGCGCGCCGCCCACCGCTCCATAGCCGACGAAACCAGCCGGCTTGCGCGCCCATTCGTTGGCGGCGTAGTCGAGCGCATTCTTCAGGACGCCCGTCGGCCCATGATTGTATTCGGCGGCGGTGAAGATGAAGCCGTCGAACTGCGCGAGCCTGGCTTGCCATTTGCGCGCCGTTTCGTTTTCCGATGGGCCCCATTTCGGCGATTTCGGCTCGGCGAAAAGCGGCATAGGATAATCCTTGAGATCGACGATCTCGATATCGAGGTCGTCGCGCGCCTTGGCTATTTCCGCGAGCCAAGCGACCGGCTTGTCGGCGAAACGGTTGGGCCGCGTCGATCCGACGATGAGTGCGATGTTGGGTTTGGACATTTTGCTCTCCTATGGAGTGTTGGTATATTTGTGATACTGACACTACATATGTAACCAACTTGGCTGCCACAAGGAGGCACTTTTTTGAAACCGACGAACTGCTACTTGACCGAAGACTGCCGCGCCGTCAGCGGAATTCTTCAGCGTATCGGCGACAAATGGACCGTGCTAGTCATCGGCAGGCTCGGCCAGGGGACCATGCGCTTCAACGAGTTGCGCCACGCCGTCGGCGGCATTTCCCAGAAAATGCTGACCACCACTTTGCGCGGACTGGAGCGCGACGGTTTCGTTACTCGAACCGTCTTTCCGACCATCCCGCCGCGCGTCGACTATGCGCTCACAGACCTCGGCCGCGAACTTCTCGAGCCGGTCCACGCACTCGGGGAATGGGCTCGCAAGAACACCGAACGGGTCAACGACGCGCGGGCGCGGTTCGACGGGGTAGGGAGTAGGGAGTAGGGAGGCAGTAGAAGACTTCAGCGCCCGCCTCGGCTGTCCATCCCCTACTGCCTATACTGCCTACTGCCTACTGCCTACTGCCTACTGCCTTGTCCACCGGCTTCGGTCTGCCCTCCTTGTCCAGCGCCACCATGATGAAATCGGCGTCTGTCACCTTCTCCATTAGATCCTGAAGATAGCGCTGCGCCCAGGCTTCCACCTTGAGCGTCATCGAGGTGCGGCCTACCCGCGTGACATGCGTATAGACGCAGAGCGTGTCGCCGATTTTCATCGGGCTGGCGAAGGACATTTCCTTGACTGCCGCCGTCACCACGCGGCCCTTGGCGCGCTCGGCGGCGCGGATGCCGCAGGCCAGATCCATCTGCGCCATCACCCAGCCGCCGAAAATATCGCCGGCCGCGTTGGCGTCCGCCGGCATGGCCAGCGTCCGCAGGGTCAGCTCGCCGGTTGGCTTCATGTCAGTTGCTTGCATTCGGCCCTCATTCTCGATGCCGCAGAGATGCACGAGAAACCATGCAAAGCCAAGTTGGTCACCCCCTCACCGTCTCGCTGCGCTCGCCACCTCTCCCCCTTAAAGAATGGGGGCGAGGAACCCAAGTTTAGTGAAGTCGCGGCTTTCGCGATTGGCGATTCCTCTCCCCTGTTCCGGGGGAGAGGTGGCGAGCGCAGCGAGACGGTGAGGGGGTTGTTCCTTCCTGCTTTCGCCGAGACATCTTTGCGAGTTGCTACTCCCGCCCATCCGGTCTGGCCAATTCCCCGGCCCGCCACTATATACCGCGCTCCCCGAACAAGGCCTCGGACATGCCCGCCGTCGCACATCCCCGCTTCAAGGCGGCCATCGCCTTCATTCTCGTCACCGCGGTGCTCGACATCGTCGCGATGGGCATCATCATCCCGGTGCTGCCTTCGCTGATCGAGGAGTTCGCCGGCTCGAACGCCAATGCCGGCTGGATCAACGGCGTGTTCGTGGCGCTGTGGGCGCTGATGCAGTTCATCGCCTCGCCGATTATCGGCTCGCTGTCCGACCAGCATGGCCGCCGGCCGATCATCCTTTTGTCCACGGCTGGCCTGTCGGCCGACTACGTCCTGATGGCGGTCGCGCCCAATCTGTGGTGGCTGGCGCTCGGCCGCATCGTGGCCGGCATCACCTCGTCCTCCTTCACCACCGCCTTCGCCTATATGGCCGATATCACCGCACCCGAGGACAGGGCGCGCGGCTACGGGCTGATCGGCGCGGCCTTCAGCGCCGGTTTCGTCGCCGGCCCTCTGCTTGGTGGGTTTCTAGGCGAAATCTCGCCGCGCGCGCCCTTCTGGGCGGCAGCCGCGATGAGCGGCCTGGCCTTCGTCTATGGCTGGCTGGTGCTGCCTGAATCGCTTGCCCTCGAAAAGCGCATGGCGTTTTCCTGGAGGCGCGCCAACCCGTTCGGTGCAATGATGCTGCTGCGCTCGCATCCCGAACTGACCGGCCTTTCGGTGGTCAATTTCCTGCTCCACTTCGCCCATCACGTCTTCTCGGCGGTGTTCGTGCTCTATGCGGGCTACCGCTACGGCTGGACCGCCTGGCAGGTCGGCGCGGTGCTGGCGCTGGTCGGCGTGCTCGACATGATCGTCCAGGGCGTTCTGGTCGGGCCGGTGGTGAAACGCTTCGGCGACCGCGCCACCATGGTCTTCGGCCTGTTCGCAGGGGCGGCCGGCATCACCTGCATGGGCCTCGCGCCGACCGGTTTCCTGTTCATGCTCGCCATGTTCCCCAACGCGCTTTGGGGGCTTTCCATGCCGACGCTGCAGTCGCTGATGACCCGCCATGTCTCGGAATCCGAGCAGGGCCAGCTTCAGGGCGCGAATATGAGCGTTGCCTCCATCGCTGGCGTCGCCTCGCCGCTGTTCTTCGGCGCGGTCTATGCGCTGACGGTCGCGGAAAACTCGGCCCTGCCTTGGCCCGGCCTGTCTTTCCTCATCGCCGCCCTGGTGCTCCTGTCTGCCGCCCTGATCGGCTGGTCGGTTGCGCGCAAGGCCGGCATTGCCGATCGCGCCGCCCCGCGTCCCGCCGAATAGACGCTAAACGTCGTCGCAATTTTCATAAGGTATGCCGGTCGGCCGGATGATTTTTCGCCGGCTGACGGTCTACGTTCGTCGGGACTGTCCGGGCCGCATTCATATCCATGCAGATTTTCGACTTCATCATCGTCGGCTCGGGCTCCGCAGGCTCGGTCGTGGCCGAACGGCTGTCGGCAAGCGGCCGCCATTCCGTTCTCGTCCTCGAGGCAGGCGGCAGCGACCGCCGCTTCTATGTCCAGATGCCGCTCGGCTACGGCAAATGCTTCTACGACCCCGCCGTCAACTGGAACTACCGCACCGAGCCGGACCCCGGCCTTGCCGGCGGTTCCGACCACTGGCCGCGCGGCAAAATCCTCGGCGGCTCGAGTTCCATCAACGCCATGGTCTGGATACGCGGCCATCCGGCCGACTACGATTCCTGGGCAGCCGCCGGCAACCCCGGCTGGGGGTTCGACGACCTTCTGCCCGTCTTCAAAGCGATCGAGGACAATCAGGCGGGTGCCGATCACTGGCGCGGCGAAGGCGGTCCCCTTCACGTCACGGACTGCGCGGCCGGCGTCCATCCGCTGACCCGGCGCTACCTCAAGGCCGCCGAACAGGCCGGCCTGCCCTTCAATCCCGATTTCAACGGCGCGACCCAGGAAGGCGCCGGCATCTACCAGATCTCGACCCGGAACGGTCGCCGCATGTCGGCCGCGCGCGCCTTCCTGCGCCCGGCGATGAAGCGGAAAAACGTCCGCGTCGAGATGGGGGCGCTGGCGACCAAAATCCTGTTCGACGGCAGCCGCGCCGTCGGCGTCGAATACCGGCAGAACGGCCAGACGCGCAGCGCCCGCGCCAGCCGCGAGATCATCGTCGCAGGCGGCGCCGTCAACTCGCCACAGCTTCTGCAACTGTCCGGCATCGGCCCCGCCGCTCTGCTGCAAAATCTCGGCATCCCCGTCGTCCACGCCAACGCGCATGTCGGCGCGAATTTGCAGGACCATGTCGGCATCAACTACACTTTCAGGGGTCGCGAACCGACGCTCAACCAGTTCTTGCGGCCGTGGTGGGGAAAGCTGTTCGTCGGCGCGCGCTACATCCTGTTCCGCACCGGCCCGCTGTCACTGTCGATGAACAATGCCGGCGGCTTTTTCCGCACCGACCCGTCCTTTCAGCGGCCAAACATGCAGCTCTATTTCCAGGCCTTCTCCACCGTCATTCCCAAAAACGGCGAGCGCCCGATCCTCACCCCGGACCCATGGCCCGGCTTCTCCATCGGCCTGTCCAACTGCCGGCCGTCAAGCCGCGGCGGGATCATGATCCGCACCGCCGACCCGCGCGATCATCCCAAAATCGTCGCCAACGCCTTTTCGACCGAGGCCGACGTCGCCGAGATGCTGGATGCGGTCAAATTCGTCCGCAGAATAGCCGCGATGCCGGCCATGGCCGAAATCATCGAGGAGGAGGTTTTGCCCGGCCCTTCAATCACTTCCGACGCCGACCTGATTCAGGACTTCCGCAAGCGCTCGGGCACCGTCTATCATCCGGTCTCCACCTGCCGCATGGGGCCGGATGCGCAAAAATCCGTCGTCGATCCGCGCCTGCGCGTTCATGGCATCGAAGCTTTGCGCGTCATTGACGCATCGATCTTTCCCGACAACATTTCGGGCAACACCAACGCCCCTTCTATCATGACCGGCTGGAAGGGCGCCCAGATGATTCTGGAGGATCATCGACAGTGATAGGGAATTGCGCCCCCTCCACCATGCTACGCATGGTCCCCCTCCCCCGCTTCGCAAGGGAGGAGTTGGAGGTACCGTCGGAGACGCTGCGGATCCTCCCCTGTTTACGGGGGAGATGCCGAGCGAAGCGAGGCGGAGGGGGCATTTGCAAGATACTCTGGGAGGCCTTTCGATGAAAATCACCGACGTCAAAACCTTCGTGGTCGGCAACCCGCCGCCCGGCATTGGCGGCAAATATTTCATCTTCGCAAAACTGACCACGGATGGCGGCGTGGTCGGCTATGGCGAGGCCTACAACGCCACCTTCTCCGCCCAAATCACCGCGCGCATGATCGAGGACATGGCCGAGCGCTATCTGATCGGCCGCGACCCGCACGACATCGAGAATTTCTTCCGCCGCGCCTATTCCTCGGGTTTTACGCAGCGCCCGGACGTGTCCGGCATGGGCTGTTTTTCGGCGCTGGAGATGGCCTGCTGGGACATCATCGGCAAGGAGGCCAACAAGCCGGTCTACAAGCTACTCGGCGGCCAGGTGCATGAGACATTGCGCACCTACACCTATCTCTATCCGCACGAGGGCAGCGTCCACACTGAAGACGCGCAGGGCAAGAACGTCTACAACGACCCCGATCTCGCAGCCGAATGCGCAGCCGAATATGTCCGCCAGGGCTTCAACGCGGTCAAGCTCGACCCGGCCGGCCCCTACACAGCTTTCGACGGCCATCAGCCCAGCCTGGTCGACATCGAGCGGTCAGCGGCGATGGTCAAGGCCATCCGGGAGGCGGTCGGCACGTCGGCCGACATCCTCTTCGGCACGCACGGCCAGTTCACCGCCTCTGGCGCGCTCCGCATGGCGCGCGCCATCGAGCCCTACGATCCGCTCTGGTTCGAGGAGCCGGTGCCGCCGGACATGCCCGAGGTCATGGCGCAAGTCGCGCGCGGCACCTCGATCCCGATCGCGACGGGCGAGCGTCTGACGACAAAGTTCGAATTCGCGCGTGTGATCGAAAACCGCGCCGCCACCATACTGCAGCCCGATCTCGGCCGCTCCGGCGGCATTCTCGAAACCAAGAAGATCGCGGCAATGGCCGAGGCCTACCACATCCAGATCGCCCCGCACTGCTATTGCGGGCCGATCGTCGGCGCGGCCAACATCCAGCTTGCCGTTACGCTGCCCAACTTTCTGATCCTCGAATCCCTGAAACAGTGGGACGGTTTTCATGCCGCGCTTTTGAAGAAGAAGATCGAATGGCAGGACGGCAACGTCATCCCCTCGAAGGAACCCGGTCTCGGCGTCGAGCTCGATGAAGCCGTCTGCGAGGCGCATCCCTGGACCGGTAAGGAACTTCACCTGCAAATGATGCAGACGCCGCTGATGCCATAAACCAACGCCCATCCTCGCCCCCTTCAGGGGGAGAGGTGCCGAGCGCAGCGAGGCGGAGAGGGGGTCTTGAACCTCGCGATGCCGCCGCAGCAGCAAAGGACACCCCATGACCACCCAAAAATCCTACGCCTTCATTGGCCTCGGCCATCTCGGCTCCCACCTCGCGGCGAGCCTCATCCGCAACGGTTTTTCGGTCACGGTCTTTGACCGCGATCCGGCCGCAATCGCGCGCCTCGTCGCCCTTGGCGCGACCGCCGCAACCTCTCCCGCAGAGGCCGCGGCCAAGGCCGGAGCCGCCATCACCTGCCTGCCCTCGCCCAAA
>JBGTLX010000246.1:0-12026 GCA_041743855.1 Rhizobiaceae bacterium
TTTTCGCCATCGTTTCAGCAGCTACAGGCTACATTGTAGGAGCCGCGTGGTGGCGACTCCGCCTTGTCAAACGCTGGAGATTTGGCCGGGCAAGCCCGTTCGTAAGTAGCTAGTATGCGGCCCGAGCTTCGTGAAATTGAGACATATTCCTAATTTCCGTTCTGCCTTAACTCGACGACTCCGCTGCAGCCGGCTAACCAGCGACATGGCTAGCGAAGCTGAAAAGCAACGACGCTCTGAAGCCGCGGCTGGGATGCTTCTCATCGCGTCTGCGGCACTGGCTCTCGGCTTGGCCAATTCTCCTCTTGGTCCAGACTATTTTCATATGCTCCATCTGGAATTCGGGCCGGTAATGCCGCGCTACGGCATGTTGAACCTGCATGAGTGGGTAGCCGACGGATTGATGGCTCTCTTCTTCCTCCTCGTCGGCCTGGAGGTGAAACGCGAGTGGTATGAAGGACGATTGGCAACCCCGGAAGCGAGGCGCCTTCCGGTCGTCGCGGCGGTTGCCGGAATGGTCTTTCCCGCGGCCGTATACTTATTGGCGATCAGGTTTGATCCTTCAGCGCTCAGAGGCTGGGCGATACCGGCAGCCACCGACATTGCATTCGTGGTTGGGCTGCTGGCCCTGCTGGGCCGACATGCACCTCCTGCGCTTCGACTTCTGCTGGTAACAATCGCGATTGTGGATGACATCGGTGCGGTCGCAATCATCGCACTCGCTTACACGGAAGATCTGAACGGTGTCGCGCTTGGAGCCGCTGCGGCAGTGACAGCCATCATGGCGGCAATGGGCGTTTTAGGTGTCCGAAAGATGTGGCCATTTCTGCTGGGCTTTTCGATTCTGTGGCTACTCACGCTCGCCAGCGGAGTCCATGCTACGATCGCCGGGGTGATCGCAGCTCTTACCATTCCGCTTGCAGTCAACGAAAAGCATTCTCCGCTCAAGCACCTCGAGCACGCATTGCACCCGTGGATCGTGTTTGGGGTGGTGCCGCTGTTCGGGTTTGTAAGCGCAGGCGTTCTATTCCCGAGCAGTTTCAGCGCGTTTGGCAACCCTGTCACACTCGCCGTCGCACTGGGACTGGTTATCGGGAAGCAGTTAGGTATTTTCGGTGCAGTTTATGTCTGTTTCAGGACCGGGACGTGCCCCAAACCCATGGGCCT
Source organism: Rhizobiaceae bacterium (assembly GCA_041743855.1). Taxonomy (GTDB): domain Bacteria; phylum Pseudomonadota; class Alphaproteobacteria; order Rhizobiales; family Rhizobiaceae; genus JBGTLX01. The sequence continues at coordinate 1,168 of JBGTLX010000246.1, forward strand.
CAGTTGGCCTCAACTTTACGGAGGTGCCTTGCTTTGCGCGGTGGGTTTCACGATGAGTTTGTTCATTGGAGCGCTCGCTTTCCCAGGGCAGCCTGAACTCATCGATGCCGCCAAGCTCGGAACGTTGAGCGGGTCGTTGATCGCTGCTCTGCTGGGTTGCCTGGTCTTGCGGTTGTCCTCGCCGGCCACGCTTAATGCCAATGACTCCGAAGAATATGGCAAGGTTTTTGGTCGCGAACACGTTGACTGACTGCCAGCGTTTCTCGATCTTCCAGCGTTGTCGTTTCGATAAGATTGCTGACGTAGAAGGTTCGCGTTTGTGGAGCGGTGGCTCGCCAAGGAGCGCCCGCAATGAAATTGTTTTCAAGGACTATGTCAGCCGTTTCGGCTGAAGACATTGGCGCTTCAAAGCGTCTTAATCAGGTCATCAGTCGTCTTCGCACTGACGCGCCTTCTTACGAGGGCCATGCTGAAAGCCCTGATCCACGCAAACGGTTTTGGACCCCGGACGAACTGTCAGCCAGAAGGCCGAGATAATCTTCAGTCCGTCGGCCAGAAGTCGATCGGCCGCCCTTTGCGGTTGAGATCGCCATGATTGAAAACCGGAAGATCCGCCGTGCAAACTTTATCGGACCGCTCGGCGAGCGTTTGGTCCTGAAACTTCCCCTCGATCGATACCGAGCTTGGACAATATGACGAAAGGCCGATGTGAATTCGGCAATCGCCGTGTGCCCAATAACGGTTTGAGCTACTTCGAATGTATGGGGTAAACGTAAGTGGATGCTAACCCTTTCCTCCAAGAAGCAACATGGCGAGGATTAATGCCGCAAGAACGAGGCCCAGGAAACATCTCGCGATAATGGACGAGTGCGCGCGGTGGCGAGGCGCATTCTGCTGGAGTTCACTTTTCATATGCGAACCGAACCGCACAAGAAGTGGACCCGCTCATCGTCCGAACGCCAAAGTACAATTGCCTCATCATCGTCTGCCCCCGCTGACAAATCTAACTGGAAAGAATTGGCTTCAAATCACCGCACCACCACGGTCACCGACCGGCGATTCTGCGCCCAGCTGCTTTCGTCTGATCCGGTGGCGACGGGGCGTTCCTTGCCCCAGCTGGTGACCAGCAAACGAGCCGCCGGGACGCCTTGCGAAAGCAGGAAATCGCGTGCCGAATTGGCCCGTCGTTCGCCCAGCGCCATATTATATTCGCGCGTGCCGCGTTCGTCGGCATGGCCTTCGATCGACGCGCGGACGTTGGGATTGGCGAGCATCCACTGTGCCTGCGCGGCGAGCGTTGCCCTCGACTGATCGTCGAGCGCGACTTCGTCGGTCCCGAAATAGATGGTGTCCGAACCGGCCCTGGCGACGAGGTCGGCCTGCATTGCCGGAAGCTCGGTTAGCTCGACATCGCCGGGGGCAACGTTGGGATCGATCGGGCCTTCGACCGGCGGAAGCGCACCGCCGGGCGGTGTGGCGCGCTTGTTGGTGCAGCCGGAAGCCATGATGGCGGTCGCCGTGAGGCCGAGAATGAAGATGTTGCGGCTTGAATACGGCACCCCGGATACCGCCGCTGCAATGGTCCTTCCCGTCACGAGCCACTAACCAAGAGCCACGCGGAAATTGCGATCGCTATCGCGACAATTGCCAACACGGCGAAGACCTCTGTCGGGTCCCAGGACAGGTCACGATCATTGTCGCGCCTAAATGCGTCGAGGGAGTCCGCCACAACCCGATTGGCTGTCAACAAACTTCGGTCGCGGACCGGACCCTTGCGCAAAAACTGAAGCACTTCTTCACGCTCATGAGAATCGATACCCGGATATCGCGCGAGTATCGCCTCGATTTCTGTGAGGCGTTCGGCATCTACTGCGAAAGCGCGCCTTTGAATCTTCTCCAAAATTAAGCCCTGCTTTGCCAATCGCTTTCCTCGAAATTCGGGAGTTCAGACCTCTTGATGAAGCATTCGAAGCCGAAACGTTATTATGAGGGTTTTATGCGGATGTTGGGCGATCCTCCGGCTGTGCAAGACGATACCCAATGCCGGGTTCGGTGAGAATTATTACCGGCTGCGACGGCTCAGCTTCCAATTTCTGACGTAGCAGGCCGATGTAGACACGAAGATACTGCGCGTCCTGAACCTCATTTCCCCACCCTGCGGCAAGCAGCCGTTTGTGCGTGACCACCTGACCGGCAGATACAGCCAGCTCATTAAGAAGTGACCATTCCTTTGGAGATAGCCTGACAGGATCCGGTCCGAGCAGCACCCGTCGGCCCAGGAGATCGATCGTAACGATGCCCGCGCGCACTATCCGTGGCGGATCCATCTTCGCGTCACGGCGTCGCATCGCAGCACGGATGCGTGCCATCAGTTCGCCTATCTCGAAAGGCTTGTCGACATAGTCATCAGCGCCTTCGTCGAGTGCAGCGATCTTCTCATGTTCCTGATGCCGGGCAGAAATGACAATGATGGGTGTGTCAGATCGTTGACGAAGCAGGCCAATTACTTGCTTGCCGTCCATGTCGGGCAGTCCAAGGTCAAGGAGAACGACATGAGGATCAATTTCGCTGAACGCCCTGAGTGCGGAATTGCCATCTAAAGCGACGCTGACCCGATGTCCCGCTGCCTCCAGTGCAGGCTTTAGAACGCCAACCAGAGCGGGTTCATCATCCACGAGAAGAAGGCGTGTCGCTATTCTCATTGATCAACCAACGTCTCGACGTCGGCCTTCGGAAGGCGGATGGCGATCAACGTTCCACAGTCGCCGAGTCCAGGCGTCGACGCCCATATGCGGCCGTCGAACGCCTCAACGAACCCCTTGGCGATGGCAAGGCCAAGTCCGCTTCCTTGTGGCGCAGGACCATCGCGCTTGACCCGATGAAATCGCTCGAAGGCCGTCTCAAGCTGTCCAACGGGGATGCCGATACCCTGGTCCCTGACCTCAATCGCCACATCCTCGCCATCGGGAAAAACTGCAACTTCAATCGCGCTGTCCGGATCGCTATAGATGATCGAGTTTGTCAGGACATTGAGCAATACCAGGTCGAACATCGCTGCGTTACAACGGGTAAACAGTGGTGCGTCATCGGCAATGACGACTATGCTGCGATTACCGGCACGACCCCTCGCTCGCGCCGCGGCAACGCTCACGGAATCGGCAGCCTCGATGGTCTCGACATCGATCCTGTCACCAGCCTGCAATCTACTGAGCTCGAGCAGGTTGGCCGTATAGCGGTTGAGCCGCTCGCATTCGTCCACGATGGTCTGTAACATCGCTGACCGCTGCTCATCGTCGAGCCGTTCGCCGTAGGTGAGCAGGCTGCTCGCCGACGCGCTGATCGTTGCGAGTGGCGTGCGAAAATCATGACTAACTGATGAAAGCAATGCGGTCTTCAATTTTTCGGAGCGCGCTGCAGCCGCTGCTTCACTTTTGCTTTCGAGAAGATCCGCACGCTCCAGTGCAAGGGCAATCAGATTGCTATACGCGTCCAGAAGGCCGTCATCAGCGATATCCAGACTTTCTTCGGCCACCATGGCACCGATGATCCCCTCGCTCCCTAGCAGCGGCATTCCGGTGCAGTCGTCGAGATGGACGATTTTACCATGATCAAATGCAGCTTGAGCTGCCGGTGGAGTATCACCTTGCAAAGAGCCGTCAGGGCGCTTCCGGAAGGCCTGAAGACGCAATCCTGAATGCACTTCGGCTTCATCGCGAATCTGGGCCATGACCTCGTCCTGCGTGATCGCTGACTGGATGCGGTTACTGCTGTCGAGCAGCAGCTGGAGCTGCCGCCGTGCCCGTTCCGCTGCTTCTGCGCGGTCACGAAGTTGCCCGGCCAGGGCACCCGCAATGACCGCCGCGCCATTAAAGGCAATCAGGGGAAAGAGGTCACGTCCACTTGTCAGACCCAGCGTATGGAACGGCTCCGACAGAAAGAAATTGAAAATCAGGAAAGCAAGCAGCGCGGACAGCAGTGCTGGCGCAAGACCTTGTGTAGCGCCAACGAGCATGACCCCCAGCCCGAACAAGAGTGTCGCGGCAGCAAGACCAATGAGCGGCTGCGAATATATGGCGACAGCGGAGGCGACCGAGATTGTGAGGACCGCAATAACTGCCTCTCGGGGCGAAAGATGGAACCTCGCGCCTACGGCCGCCTTCCAGTGCAAAGTGTCGCTTGTATCCATGATGGAGTGTCAGCTCCGAAAAAGCTGCTGAATGGCCCTCGCTGATCGGGATGGCAAATAAAGAGTTCATAGTAATTTGGCTGGCAAATCTCTGTTATTTGTTAGGCAATGCTAAGGCGGCAGTTTCGTCTAGAGGCAGTCTCACCAGGATAGCTGGCTCTGAGAAATTCCAAGTTGTCATCTGGAAATGCGAGTCAAAAGGATGAATGAGTTGGCGGCCAGTGGAGTGAGCTGGAAGAGGCATAAGGCACTCCTGGCAATCGTCGCATGCCTACTGCCGGCATGCTCTCAAACTGCTACGATCGGAGCCTCGGAAGCTCATGCCGTCGAGTCCACTTCATCGGTTTCGCATCTCCTGAGCTCTGACTTGGAGATGGTCGAAGCCTTCCGGATCGTCGCAGGCCGCGACTTCGTCACATTCGAAGTCGGCTCGGCCGAATTGTCCAATCGATCAAAATTTACGTTGGAACGTCAGGCTCTCTGGCTGAACGATAATCCAGCCGTGAGGGCTTGGATCATTGCGACCGGTGACAATGCGTCAACGTCCGAGCGAGCTCGAAATCTGGCGCAGGCAAGAGCGAAAGCGGTGCGAGACTATCTCCGTCTCAGCGGAGTCGCAGACCTGCAATTAGAGATTCCTGATAGTGAGCCCAACGATGTGACGACCGGGCATGTGGAAAGTCGTTTTGGGATCGCAATGACAGCGATCGCGGCTTGATCGTGGGGCATTTTCAACCAGCGGGAAAGCCACGTGATTAGTGTGGATTCAGGTGTGCGTTGGGCTCCTGCGGCCGTCGCAGGCGCGGCAGTCTTGGCATTCCCTTTCTACCTGGGACTACGACACGCCTCTTTCAGCTCACTGATTTCCTATTCGCTGTTTGCCAGTTTTCTTCTGGCGCTTGGCACCTGGCTTGAGACGAGGAAGATGGAGAGCGCGGGTCCGTGGACCTTGCCTATCTCGCTGGCTACCTGGGCGCTGTTGACCGGTTTAATCGGCAGCGTCTCGTACGGCCTCGCTTTGATATTCTGAGCTTTGGAGAGATTATGTTGTTGAGTGGCCCGTACTGGTTTGGATCGGCGTTGCTCTGCGCTGCGGTGGCCCTGGCAATTGTTCCCATAAGTGCGCCTCGACCGAATGTCATTGCCGCCTCCAAATCCGCATCTCCGCCAATTGCACCAATCCAGCGGCTTCCTCCCGTTGAGGCCGGGGAAGGGACGCCGAAGATATCGGCGCTGGGTGCTGGTTTCGAACTTTACAGGCAAGGTCTTATCCAACTGGCTCGGACCAATGGTATCAGCGAGCTTACGATACAGCGCCATCTTGGTTCACTCACGTTGAGCGAACGGGCGATACAGCTCGATCGAGCTCAGCGGCCAGTCTCGGCGTCGCCCAGTAGCATTTCACCACCGCTTTCACCCTATTTGAAAATCCACGTTACACCGGCGCTTATCTCTCGTGGACAGGCCCGCTATTATAACCGGTGGCCGGATCTGGTCCGGATCCATTCACGCTATGGCGTCGACCCAGCCGTCCTGATGTCAATCTATGGCAAAGAGACTGGATACGGCTCCATTACCGGTAATTTCGATCTCCTCAACGTACTTGCATCACTCGCTTATGAAGGCCGTCGACGAGCGATGTTCGAAGGGGAATTTATCGCTGCGCTGAAATTGATCGACGCGGGAACGAGCCGAGAGCGACTAAAGGGCAGCTATGCCGGTGCAACGGGTTATCCGCAATTCATGCCGTCCGTCGTTTTGCGGCTCCGCGCCGATGGTGACGGCGACGGAATGGCCGACATTTGGACCAGCGAGGTCGATGCGCTGGCGTCAATTGCCAATTATCTGAAGGATGCAGGTTGGAAACCCGGTGTACCCTGGGGCGCTGCAGTCACAGTGCCGGCGACATTGAACAGGGCAGCACTGCGAAGGCTCGAAGAGTCGCCGCGCTGTCCTGCAGTCTTCCGTCGGCATTCGCGCATGCTGCCTGTTTCTCAATGGCGTTCGATGGGCGTGGTTCCAAGCCGAGGGTCGCTTCCTGACACCGAGCCGGCAGCATTGATGGAACCAGGTGGCGGCGAAGCCGCGTACCTGCTCACGTCCAACTACAATGCGATCCTTGGATACAACTGCTCGAATTTCTACGCGATGTCGGTTGCATTGTTGGCCGACCGAATAGCTCGACGATGACAGGTCATCCATCACGCATCATCACGAGTCATCGACCGATTAAAGTTATTTAACGAGCAGAAGGTCGCACTCAAGGCACTCTACGAGATTTCGAGCCGTGCTTCCCAACACTTCCACGACAATGCCGGATCGGCCATTGCTTCCAATGACGGTCAGATCCGTCCGGCTCGTCCGCACATGTTCCCTGGCGACACTGCACACGTCGCCATAATCCACGTTGATTTCGAGCCGGTCGCGCACGTCGTCCGGGACGCCGACCTTGTCCAGGAATGCCTCCAATTCAAAAGCGATCTCGGCTTGCCGATTGCCCGCCGGCTCATCTCTTCCACGTAGGGGTGCCGATCCTACCCGGTAGGCGTGCATTACCGTCAGAACTGCCTCCGGGAATAAGGCGATGGCCGCTCGAAGGGCGGCGACTGAATGATCGGAGAAATCGGTACCGACCAGCAGATTGCCATAGTGTCCGCCTGCCTTTTGCTTAACCACGAGGATCGGGGCTGTGCCGCGACGGATCAAACGTTCGACGGTGGTTCCGACGATGAAATCCCCGATCTCGTCGTGTCGCGAGATGCCTGTTACGACCAGGTCTGCGGACAGCTCGGCCGCTTCTCTAATGATCTCCTCGGCAACGTCGCCGTAAGCCAGGCGTGTGGTGATCCGAACATCCTGTGCGCTGATCTCATCGCAAAGCCTCCGTCGCGCGACGGAAGCACTTTCCCGGTCCAATTCCCCGTCAGCGGAATCACCAAGCTTGGGCAACACATGAAGGATTACCAGACGCGCCCGCCACTCCCTCGCTAGTCGGACTGCGCGTTCACGTGGTCGATCACAATGACCACCGAAGTCTGTTGGAAACAATATCGTTTTGGGAGCTGACATATTAGACCCTATAGCGGCTGACGCGGCTGTACCAAGCGAACCACGGAAAGATCGGCTCGCACGTGCCCGGCTAGCGTCGGCCGCCGAGCATAACAGTCCACTCGGCAGGAAGTTCGCTCGACATCCATCCAGTCGCGCGAGAGGCCACGCCGATGTGGTGCAGGGTCACGGCCGCAAATCAATGCCCCTTTTTGTCTGTGCGCTTCCCTATTTGACGGTCAAAAATCACGAGCGCTTTATCCGCGGCACCTGAAACAGCTTGTGAGATGTCGGGTGCCTGGTCGCTGGCACTTATCGGCGCCATACCGATGGGCCGTAATTCAATGACACATTGCATGTCCCCGCTTCCGGCGCGGCCTCCGATCATGTCTCCAATGTGCACTTCTACCCGGGTGATACGATCCTGAATCCTGTTAAGCCGGGTACGGACAATGTCCTCGACATTTGCAGCCATATCGACGTCACCATCAACGTTGCTCCTGCTGTTAAACTGAAATTGCATTCAAAAATGTCCTTCTAACAATGCGCTTTCCGATATGGGACGCGCTGTCTCAGAAATTGCCGCTGGCGAACTTGACCAGTGGCCAGCGAAGAGCGGGAGCGAGGCACAGCGGACACGTGCTTCAAAGTGGGGAACCAATTCAGATCGGCCCGCTGATTTACGGCTCAATTTGTCTTCTGAAGTTTCCGATCTTCCCGTGAAAGAGTGATGGCGCGATATATCGACGCTAACCGAGGGAAGTTTCTCTTATCCAAGTGAGCGAATTCCCCGCCTGCGCTGAAGAAGAGGAAGCCAGAGCGTGTTCGAACTGCAATCCCCACGGAACGCCGGTCTAACTCCACCACCGTTGCGCTGATGCCCATCAGAGTTTCAAAAAATCGAATGCGGCATGAGCAGCCAGAAAAATTAGAAGGAGCAGCGGTGCGCCCAATATGAGAATGAACCTGACACCGATGTCCTGCAACTTCGGCTCTCGGGATCTCAGCGCGAGAAGTTGTTGCTCTGTCCGTCGATCCGATAACAGCCGAACCAGAGTTCGCGAGTCCATCAAGCGCACCCACCGCACCAAATCGTCTCGTTCGGCCGGAGACACTATCGGATAGCGGAGTAGAGCCGCCTCTGGCTCGAATACTAAGTTGCTCATGATCAATCTTTTTATCTTCGCACCCCTTTTCAATGATCTCGATAGCTTCAACCTCGATATGATCGTTAGACTGACTTTTTTATGTCAGCGTCGTCGCGCGTCAGAGGTTGAGTCGAGTATGAACGGCGCGAGGCACCATCAATGCTTCATCGACGGATGTTTTGGCGACCGTCGATGTCTGAGCGAGAATACTGCCTAAGCAAATAATCGAGGATGGCGAGCAACGAACCGCTTCAACCAGTGGTCTGTACCCCGACGTTTGGAACGCCTGATATAGATCCAGCCAACCAAGACTGCAGCCATCGCACCGACCGTATCCACAATCAGATCCCACATCGTATCCGTGAGGCCAGAGGGATCGTCGAACATCGGCTTTTGCATCATCGTCCCGAATGTCTGGTCCATGGCGAACTCAAAAATTTCCCACAGGGCACCGAGAGAGACCGCAAACAGGAAAGCGAAGAGCGCGATGAATGACGGCCGCATGAGGAGGTCGATGCCATCGGCTTCATTCAGAAGGTACACGACCAGGAATCCGAGAAGGCCCAATAAGAAGCCTGCGGCGAGGTGGAGCGCTAAATCCCACCACCAGATGCGGTTATAAAAGTCGTGCACTTCACCCAGGAACAGCGTCGCAAAAATAAATAGAGTGAAAAAAAACTGCACTTCGAGCGGCACGGGCGCGATGCGGGCAAATAGTTTTGTAAGCGGCAGGCCAATCAGCACCAGCAAAGCCGCTACGAGCCCGGCGTGCAGCCACCTGTGGTTCGCGAACAAAGCAAGCAGCTCAATTGCCATGATAATCAAAAAGGTGATCCGCGTGATACGTTCGAATCTACGCAGCGTCACCGTGCTATGCCTTGCTCCGTTTTGTCATCAACGTCCTTCTTCGATAAAGTGCTAGCCGACGACTAAACCACTCACTCGCAATGTCATCGGCTGCTGTCGCCATTGGTCGACCGATGGAAAGACCGAAGGACGCAGGGCTGCCTCCAGGGCGCCGCGCTTCTCAAGACCGATTTTGCCGTGCTTTCAGTGAGGCTACCAACTCCCGATCCGCCACTGCTCTGCGCCAGTACAGTTCCACGGCACCCCTAACATACGCAGGAATCTGGAAAAGCAGAATGGCTACGCCATTTAATCCGTTCCGTGGACGGCCTTGGTCGGGCCCAACCCTGGTCGGCGCTTGGGGCCGGCGAATAAGAAGAGCTTAGTACGACTGGGGCTATTTTCCAGGTTCTCTTTAGCTCGACTTTCCGCTTCGGACGGATTCGTCATCTGAATCTCCGCTAGATGGACATCTCAAATCTCGCGCAAGGAGTAAAACTACCTAAAGTTATGATCCCATCAATATGCGATGCGCTCGTGAAGAGTTACTATGAGGAGTTTATGACGGCACGTACACCTTGTTGGGCTGCCGAAGCCGAAATCCAGTGGAACGAAGGCGATCATTTGCCGAGGTCGTTCTCTTGGACAGAGAGCGGCGGTCCTCCGGTAACGCGGCCCACGCACCAAGAATTTGGAACCCGGCTCATCGAACGGGGCCTCGCTGCTGAGCTTGGGGCAAAGGTGCACATGGCCTTCGAGCCACCGGCTTAGTGTGTCGGATTGATAGGGCAGTGTCAGGCTAAGAAAGGCACGACCGTCGATCGATCCGCTTTCCACCTGTTGCAAAACTAAGGCCGCCCCGAAGGACGGCCCTGAGCACATGAACGCGTGCTAATCGATAATGCATTAGTTGCTTAGCGCTGGCTGGTCGGCTCGCCGCTGCGCTTTTTATCGAAATCGCTTTGGTTCTTGTCCTTGGCGGTTTCGTCGCTCTTGCTCTGTCCGCCGATCGCGCTCTTGTCCTGGCGGTCCTTGTCCATTCCACTTTGCTCGCGCTGGCGATCACTACCGCCGCTAACTTCGGCTTTGGCCTGCTCGCGCTGCATCGTCTGGTTGGAATGATTGCTGTTGTTGTCGGTCATGTTGGGGTCGGCCATGAAATGGCTCCTTTCAAAATAGATGGAGTGTGGCGCCGCGACGCGGAACCCTCACTCAACCAACGGACCTAGGACTGAAAGGTTCCATGGAAATGGCAGATTTACGCCATTTTCTGCGTTTCAGCGTTATTATCTATGCGGCCCCTTCCTAAGATTCTGGGCAGTCGCTATTCGGAAAGCAGGCACTCGCTAGTGTCCGCTTCCTACCCGTAAACATCGTTTGGCGGCTGGTCAGCAACCGACTGATTCCGGCTATTACGGTCTTCGTGTCTCCGCTGGGGCTCGCTGGGCTTTCCCAGCCTTTACCGCTGGCACGCAGCGGATTAACGCTCACCAGCGAAATCTTTTCAAGAACAACTCGACAGCGTCTGTAGGGAATGCCTTCCTCCCGCTAGCAGCGCGCTGAAGACGCGCAATTAAGACCGGATAGTAAGGAATACCATGCCGAAGAAGAGTCCCGCCAAGCTCGAAGTG
>JBGTLX010000247.1:0-2019 GCA_041743855.1 Rhizobiaceae bacterium
GCGCGCGCTACGCGCTTGCAGCCATGTGCGTCGGCGTCGGGCAGGGTATCGCGGTGGGCCTGGAGCGCGTCTGAGACAAGAGACTAGCTTTGCATCGTCGGCGGAGCGGGCATTGTTGGCAACGGGCTTGATCGGTTAGACAGAGGGTTTGGCCCAGACGCTTAACGATGATGTGAAATTCCGCCAAATCGGCAGCGGTCCATCCCCCCGTCGTCTCCATCACGGCGTCATAGGCGGCTTTTGTCCCGGCTTTTGCCCCTATAAGGCCAAAGCGCCGCAAGACCCTCAAGACGTGCGTGTCGACGACAAACGCCGGCATTCGCAATGTGCTGAAATTCAGGGTGGAGGCTGAAACCTTACGACCAACCCCGGGCAAGCGCTCGAGCCAGGCAAGGCTGTCGGGAACCGGCCATCTTCCAAGAAAACTCAAGTCGAAATCGGGATGGCTTGCCTTGATGGCACGGAGGGTCTCACCAAGATGCCTCGCCTTGACATCAGGAAATGTCACATCGTCAATCAAGCTTTGCACCGTATCGACCGTTGCTGCGGCAAGATCGGACCATCGGGGATAAACTTGGGTAAGCCGTTCATAAGCGCACAGCGAAATTTCATCGCGCGTGCGGCCGCTGATCAGGGATTTGACCAACTGGCCGACAGGTTCGCGCCACTGAATCTCGTAACCGCAACCAAAAAAGTCACGGAGTTGATCGCGCATCAGCGCAATTTCCGCGCCGGCGCCGAAATCGAACGCCATCTGCATTTTCGGAGCTTAGGAACATATAAAGAACATTGCAAGCCCGTCGCATCATTCGACGTGACCCGCCGTACTGTGTTCGAAAACGATATCATGCAATCGGCGGTTGATGGCGGAGAGGGTGGGATTCGAACCCACGATGGGCTTGCACCCACGCCGCATTTCGAGTGCGGTACATTCAACCACTCTGCCACCTCTCCGCGGTCATGGTTGGGCCGTTGCCGGCGCGGCACTAGATAGTCGCTGCGATGAAATCATACAAGACTAAAATCACGGCCGAAACGGCAGCTTCGACGGGTGCGAAGGGCTTTTGCCTGCGCGCCCCCGTGAGGCCCGACTGCCTGCGCGCCACGCGCGCGGCCGGATATATCCAATGCCGAGACCCGCGCGGATCCGATCGATCGTTCTCGGGCCAGTCGTCGTTGCACTTCGCCTTGACTTGAAAACACGCTCCGGTTATGGACAGCGCGCATCCGGCGTGGAGCCTCTCTCCGCGCCGTTTGTACTTTGAACCCCGCAGACTGACAAAAAGACGGCCGGATCGCTTTTTTGGCGAACCAGGCCGACCGAACAGCGAAAGGCAAAAAATGTTCGCAGTCATCAAAACGGGCGGCAAGCAGTATCGCGTAGCCGCCAACGACATCTTGAAGATCGAAAGGCTCGCCGGCGAAGTCGGCGATACGATCGAGATCGGCACTGTTCTCGCCCATGGCGAGGGCGACGACGTGACCATCGGCGCGCCCTTCGTCGAGGGCGCCATCGTGACGGCGGAAGTGGTCAGCCATGGCCGCGCCAAGACCGTCATCGCCTTCAAGAAGCGCCGCCGCCAGAATTCGCGCCGCAAGCATGGCCATCGCCAGCACGAAACCACGGTGCGGATCGACGAGATCCTGCTTGCCGGGGCCAAGCCCGCGAAGAAGGCCAAGAAGGAACCGGTAACCGCCGCCGAGGCAGCCGCTCCGGTAGCGGCGGAAAAGCCGGCCAAGGCAGCCGCGCCGAAAGCCGCGGAAAAGCCCGCCAAGGCCGAAGTTGAAAAGCCGGCCAAGGCTGCTGCTCCGAAAGCTGCCGAAAAGCCCGCCAAGGCCGAAAAGCCAGCCAAGAAGGCCGCGCCGAAAAAGGCTGCTGCTTCGTCGGAAAAGAAGTAAGATCAGGACTGAAGGAGAACACCAATGGCACATAAGAAAGCTGGCGGTTCGTCGCGCAACGGTCGCGATTCGGAATCCAAGCGCCTTGGCGTGAAGAAGTTCGGCGGGGAAGCCGTCATT
>JBGTLX010000248.1:0-2837 GCA_041743855.1 Rhizobiaceae bacterium
CGGTCATGCGTCACCGCGACATAGGCGTTGAGCACGGGGTTGGCGCGGTCGATGGCGTCGAGATAGGCGTCGGTGAGCTCGGCGGCGGAAATTTCCTTCGCCCGCAGCTTCTTGCGCGCCTGCGCAATCGTCAGTTTCGTCAGGTCGCTCATCAAGCAATTTTCTTTTCGTAGAATCGTGAGTAGCCGGAATCGGGATAGTCGAGCACCGCGCCGCAGATCTGGAAACCGCCGCGCTCATAGACGCGCCAGGCCGGCTCGAAACCGGGCGCTTCGCCCGTCTCGAGCACTAGGCGCTTCAAGGATTTCTCGCGGGCCAATTGCTCGATGCGCTGCAGGAGTTGCGACCCGACGCGCTGGCCGCGCACCTGCGGCAGCGTGAACATGCGCTTCACCTCGCCGAGCCCGCCGCCATGATCCTTGAGCGACGCCATGCCCACCGAGCGCCCGGCGGAATCGCGTGCGACAAGTACAGTCAACGACGGGCCGGCCATCTGCTCGACGGTCAGCTGGAACTGGAATTCGCGCGGCGTGAGGGGGATCATATAAGCGTTCAGTTCCGCCACCATTGCGCGCACGTCGTCCTGAAGCGGCGTTTCGGCTGAAATCTCGATGCTCATCGGCGCTATTCCACGACCTTGGGCACCAGAAAAAAATTCTCGTCCGTCGCCGGCGCATTGGCGACGATGTCGCCCGCCTTGCCGCCGTCGGTGACGATATCGGCGCGCTTCTTCATGTCCGTCGGGATAACCGAAATCATCGGCTCGACGCCGGAAACATCGACCTCGTTCAGCTGCTCGACGAAGCCCAATATGGCGTTCAGCTCGCCGGTCATGCGCTCTGCGTCCTCTTCCGACACGGCAATGCGGGCAAGGCGCGCGACGCGCTTCACTGTGGCTATATCGACGGACATGCATGGCTCCGGACGCAGCGGGCTGGGTTCAAGCTCGCGCTATACCGGCGCGCCGCGCGGCGCGCAACATAGAGCCTGTCAGATCTCAACCACGACGCCTATTTCCGGAATAAGCACCTTCGTGGCCGAACCATCCATGCCGGCGACGAACTTGTCCGGCGTCTGGTCGAGCAGGCCAAACGTCTTGTAATGGCATGGCACGACCGTCTCGAACTGGAAGAACCGCCGGCAGGCAAGGGCCGCCACCGCGCCGCCCATGGTGAAGCGGTCGCCGACCGGCACCAATCCGATCTTCGGCTCGTGCAACTCGTTGATAAGCGCCATGTCGGAAAAGATATCGGTGTCGCCCATGTGATAGAGCGTCTTGTCGTTGGGGAAATGCAGGACGAGGCCGTTGGGATTACCCATGTAAATGCCCACTCCATCCTCCATCGTGTAGGACGAGGAGTGCAAGGCCTGGACGAAGGTCGTGGTGAACCCGCCGCAATCCACCGTGCCGCCGTGATTGCCGGAGTTGATCTGTCTGTCCGGCACGCCTTTGCCATTGAGATAGTCGCCAATTTCGGGGTTGGCCACCAGCATCGCTCCGGTCTTCTTCAGAATCGGCAAGGTATCGCCGAAATGGTCATTGTGACCATGGGTCAGCAGGACATGCGTGACGCCCTCCGCCGGTCCCTCCCAGCCCTTGTTCCACAGCGGGTTGCCGCCGAGGAACGGGTCGATGAGGATCGTCGCGCCTTTCACTTCGATGCGAAAGGCCGATTGGCCGTACCAGGTCAGTTTCATGAAAGCCGTGTCTCCTCGATTTTTCCTGCCGCAAAGGATAGAACGGCGACGTTGCAAGTCAAAAGCAAAGCGCCAATCAATTGCCCATCGTGACCGTCGACGACCTGTCGGCCCTGCTCGCCGGCGGAAAAACGCTTGCCGGGGTCGACCTCGGCGACAAGACGATCGGCGTGGCGGTGTCCGATCGCGGGCTGTCCTTCGCGCATCCGCGCCCGGTGATAATGCGGGAAAAGTTCTCGCTCGACGCGGCGGCATTGCTGGCGCTGATCGGCAAGGAAAATACGGGCGCTGTCGCCATCGGCCTGCCGATCAACATGGACGGCAGCGAAGGGCCAAGGGCCCAGGCTTCCCGCGCCTTCGTGCGCAACATGGCCCGGCTGAGCGATCTGCCCTTCGTCTTCTGGGACGAACGGCTGTCGACGGTGGCGGTCGAACGGACGCTGATCGAGATGGATTTCTCACGCAGGAAGCGAGCCGAAAAGATCGATTCGGCAGCGGCTGCTTTTATCTTGCAAGGCGTTCTGGACAGGCTTCACGCGCTTGGCGACGACGCTTCCCCGAGATAGCGCTCGCGAAGCGAGCTGAGCCACGCGCCGATTTCCCGACGGCGCCGAAAGGCCCAGATGGCGAGCAGAAGCAGCGTGTCGATGACGCAGGCCTTGGCGACCAGCCAGGGGATGGTCGCCGGGTCGATGCCCAGCATTTGCCCGTAAAGTTCGAAAACAAGGTCATGCCCGGCTCGGCTCAACAGCACATAGCCGAAATGCATGTTGTTGAACGAGAGGGCGAACCAGCCCCAGAAGATGACCAGCGGCGCGGCCCAGATCGCCAGAACCCAGCGCATCAGACGGCCGCCACCGACGCCGAAGAATATGTCAAACCATGCCGCATGCGAATCCCGTCTCCTCACCTTGAAGGGTGGTGCCTATAGGCCTGCCGCGCAACGTAAACCATTTGTTAAGGTTAACAGATCGTAACTTGTGGATAGCTGCCGGGTGCGCTTCGACGGCAACCGTCTTCGCTCAAGTCGTTGCGGGATAAAGCGTATCGATGATCATGCGGGCGTCGTGGCGGGCGTCGAGCATGCCGTAGGTGGTGCGCCACTGGCCGGCAAGCCGCGTCTCGATGAAGGCGTCGGC
>JBGTLX010000249.1:0-3252 GCA_041743855.1 Rhizobiaceae bacterium
TCGGTTTCGGGGCAAAGCTGCAAGGTCGCCACCCCGCAGACGAAGTTCGGCGCGGGCTTCCGCGCCGGTCCGCTGCGCTGTCCCGCGCCTGTTGACGGCGTAAAATCGTGGAACGTCGCCGGCAACCAGATGTCGCTCTACGACGAGAACGGCTCGGTTCTGGCCACCCTGTCGTCGTCGGGCCCGGGCCAGTTCAACGGACAGACCTCGACCGGCCTGCCGATTTCGCTGAGCCGATAGGCCAAGGCTCAACCCGCATTTCAGAAGTAACCGATGCATCTGCGGGACGGCATTCAGACTCATTCTTCGGTGGCGCAGCGCTATGGCCATCTTGTCGAACAGGGCGCGCTGCGGGACGATACAGCTCAACGTCCCATCATTGTCGCCCTCGACAGGCTGAACGACGACATTCACGCCAGGCGGCTCGCCCAAAAATCGAGCGCGCTCGGCTGGCTGTTTGCCAAAAAGCGCGGCGCGCCGGCCCCTGTCCAAGGGCTCTACATCCATGGTGGGGTGGGCACCGGCAAGACCATGCTGATGGATATTTTCTTCGAGCTTGCGCCGGTGCGACGGAAGCGGCGGGTCCATTTCAACGACTTCATGGCAGACGTGCAGGACCGCATCCAGAAACACCGCCAGGCGCGCAAGGATGGCACCGTGCGGGAGGACGACCCGATACCGCCTGTGGCCAGAGTTCTGGCCGAGGAGTCCCGGCTGCTCTGTTTCGACGAGTTTTCGGTGACGGACATTGCTGACGCGATGATCCTGTCGCGGCTGTTTTCCGCGCTCTTTTCCCATGGCGTCGTGCTGGTCGCGACCTCCAACGTCGCGCCTGACGACCTTTATCGCGACGGGCTGAACCGTGGTCTTTTCGAACCGTTCATCGCCCTGCTGACGCGGCATGCCCAGACCCTGGCGCTGGAGTCGCGGACCGATTATCGGCTGGAGATGCTGAACCGGATGCCGGTTTATCTGACGCCGATTTCGGCCGAGAACGAGCGCCTGATGGACGAGGCCTGGAAAGCCGTTTCGGCTGGCGCAGCCGTCACGCCCGCGGAGATTGTGGTCAAGGGCCGCCATGTTCCTGTCCCGCTCGCATCGGAAAACGCCGCGCGCTTCAGCTTTGCCGACCTTTGCGAAAAGCCGCTTGGCGCACGCGATTATCTGGCCATCTCCGTACGGTTTTCCACCATCCTGATCGACCGCGTTCCGGTTCTGGCCGAAGGCCGGCGCAACGAGGCGAAGCGTTTTATTCTCCTCATCGACACGCTGTACGATCGCCACACGCGGCTCATCGTCAGCGCCGAAGCGCCGCCGGACCTGCTATATGCGGGCAAGAGCGGAACCGAGACGTTCGAGTTCGAGCGCACCGCGTCGCGGCTGGTCGAGATGCAGGGCGAGGGCTGGCTGAAGGACTGGGCGGAAAAACACCGCGTGGAAGAGCGGATCGACAGCCCGGATAGTCGGCAGACCAGCGTTCCGGCCGCCTGACCCTCCGCGCGAGGCGCAGCCTATAGATAATACACATACATGACGAAATTCTCGGCCTCGTCGCCTCGAAGATCGAGCGCTTCATAGAGACCGCGCGCAGCAACATTGTCCGGCTCGGTGCCGACCCAGACTTCCTCGCAGCCTTTCGCCTTCCCGAGCGCCAGCATGCGCTCGACCATCTTTCGCCCGATGCCCCGGCGCTGGAAGGCGGGCGCGACGCCGAGGTTGTCGATATAGAGTTCGGTGGCCTTGTCGGGGTGGCGGTGGATCATCGCGGCGCATTGTCCGACCACCTCGCCGTCGACGACCGCCACGATCAGATGATGACCGGGTCCGGCAAGACAGGCGCTGAGCCGCGACGGGCTTACAGGCTCGTCGAAAACATCCTCGGCAACCCGGTAGAAGACCGCTTCGTCGCCGGGGCAAACCTCCCTGATCTCGATCTGCATACTCGGCTCCGTCGCTGATCGCTCAAAATGTTGACGTTTACGTAAAACCCGATGTTTATAACCGATTGAAATCGTTCATCCATAAATAATCGTTTGAATTTTTAGCCATGCGGCGCTATTGCGGTCGGCGAATTCTGGCCTCATTCATCAGCTCTCGCTGGCCTCAAGCACAGTCCGTCATCGACCCGTCACTGATCAAGGGAAATATCCTCTCATGGCACGCAACAAAATAGCCCTGATCGGTTCGGGCATGATCGGCGGCACGCTCGCCCACCTTATCGGTCTCAAGAATCTCGGCGACGTCGTGCTGTTCGACATCGCCGAAGGCATTCCGCAAGGCAAGGGGCTGGACATCGCCCAGTCCTCGCCGGTCGAAGGTTTCGACGCGCGCTTCACCGGCGTCAACGACTATTCCGGCATCGAAGGCGCCGATGTCTGCATCGTCACCGCCGGCGTGCCGAGGAAGCCGGGCATGAGCCGCGACGATCTTCTGGGCATCAATCTGAAGGTCATGGAACAGGTCGGCGCCGGCATCCGGAAATACGCGCCGAAGGCTTTCGTCATCTGCATCACCAACCCGCTCGACGCCATGGTCTGGGCGCTGCAGAAATTTTCCGGGCTGCCCCGCACGCATGTCGTCGGTATGGCCGGCATTCTGGACTCGGCCCGCTTCCGCTATTTCCTGGCGGAAGAATTCAAGGTCTCGGTCGAGGACGTGACGGCGTTCGTGCTCGGCGGCCATGGCGACACGATGGTGCCGCTGCCGCGCTATTCGACGGTCGCCGGCATTCCGCTGCCCGATCTGGTAAAGATGGGCTGGACCTCGAAGGAGAAGCTCGACGCGATCGTGCAGCGCACCCGCGACGGCGGGGCGGAGATCGTCGGGCTGCTGAAGAGCGGTTCGGCCTTCTACGCGCCGGCAGCCTCCGGCATCCAGATGGCCGAGGCCTATCTGCTGGACAAGAAGCGCGTGCTGCCCTGCGCAGCGTTCCTGTCGGGCCAGTACGGCGTCAAGAACATGTATGTCGGCGTGCCGACGGTGATCGGCGCGGGGGGCGTCGAGCGCATCATCGAGATCGACCTGAACAAGGCCGAGCAGAAGATGTTCGAGAAGTCGGTGGCTGCGGTGCAGACTCTCTGCGAAGCCTGCGTCAACATCGCGCCCAGCCTCGCCAAGAAGTGATCCGGAGACGCCGACCATGAACATCCACGAATACCAAGGCAAGGCGCTGCTCAAATCCCTGGGTGCGCCGGTGGCAGACGGCGTCGCCATCATGAAAGCAGGCGAAGCCGAGGCTGCTGCAAACAAGCT
>JBGTLX010000250.1:0-4777 GCA_041743855.1 Rhizobiaceae bacterium
CGGCACGTTCGGCGCGGGTGGCTACACGAAGGCAATCCTGGCGACGGGCGCGTCTGTCATCGGCGTCGACCGCGATCCCGATGCAATTGCCGCGGGCCGCGACATCGAAGCGTCGTCGGCCGGCAGACTCACGCTGGTTCACGGGCCATTCTCGCGCCTCGACGACTATGCCGGGCAGGTAGACGGCGTGGTGCTAGATATCGGCGTCTCCTCGATGCAGCTCGACCAGGCCGAGCGCGGCTTTTCGTTCCGTTCCGACGGGCCGCTCGACATGCGCATGGCGCAGGCGGGAACA
The DNA here is from genome assembly GCA_041743855.1 of Rhizobiaceae bacterium. GTDB lineage: Bacteria > Pseudomonadota > Alphaproteobacteria > Rhizobiales > Rhizobiaceae > JBGTLX01. The sequence continues at coordinate 296 of JBGTLX010000250.1, forward strand.
AGCGCGGCCGACATCGTCAACCGCTTCAAGTCCGGCGATCTCGCGCGCATCTTCGGGTTTCTGGGCGAGGACAAGAATGCGGGCCGCATCGCGCGCATGATCGAAAAGCGCCGCGAGACCAAGCCGTTCGAGCGCACGCTCGATCTTGCCGAAGCGATCGAAGCGCATGTCGGGCGCAAGCCCGGAAACAAAATCCATCCGGCGACGCGTGTGTTCCAGGCGCTGCGCATCTACGTCAATGACGAGCTTGGCGAACTGACGCGGGCGCTGTTTGCAGCCGAACGCGCGCTGAAGCCGGGCGGCCGGCTGGCCGTGGTGACGTTCCATTCGCTGGAAGACCGCATCGTCAAGCGCTTTGTCGCGGACCGCTCGGGCAACGCGGCCGGCTCGCGCTACCTGCCGGAAAAACACTTGAAGCTACCGACCTTCGACAAGGCGGGCGGCGCGGTTGCGCCGGCGGAAGCCGAGGTCGCCGCTAACCCCCGCGCGCGCTCGGCCAAGCTTCGCGCCGCCATCCGCACGGACGCGCCGTCGCGCGCCGATGATTTTTCGATCTTCGGATTGCCGAAACTCCCCGAAATCAATTCTTCCGCCGAGAGGTAGCGCAAAGTGTTTCGCACCACCGACATCGTTCTGATCGCCGTCATGGTTTCGGCGGCGGCCTTCACCTACAAGACCAAGGCCGAGGCCGAGGACAGGCTCGCGGCCATCACCAGGCTGGAAGCGCAGATCCGCTTCGAGGAGGATACGACCGACCTGCTGGAGGCCGACTGGAGCCTTTTGACCCAGCCTTCGCGCCTGCAGAAATTGTCCGAAATCTATCAGGCCGAATTGCTGCTGCAGCCGATCGAGGCGCACCAGTTCGTCGGGCTGAACGAATTGCCGGCAAAGCCGGTGGTTATCGAGGATTTTTCGAGCCAGCGCCTCGGCGGAATGGCCGAAAGCGGACAGACGACCGACCCGACTGCGACGGGAGGGGTCATCCAATGATCGGCCGTTTTCGCAGGCGGGCACAGGCGACCGGCAATCCTTCCATCGTCGTCGATGGGGCGCGCAAGGCGACAGGCGGCAAGGCCCGCAATCGCGTCATCATGACGATGACCGTTTTTTTCGGCATCTACGCCACGATCGCGGGGCGGCTGGTCTATCTCGGATTTCAGGATCCGGAGGCGTCCGGCGGTCCGGCAAGCCGCGTCACCGCCTCGCGGCCGGATATCGTCGACCGCAATGGCGATGTGCTGGCGACCGACATCAAAACGGCCTCGCTGTTTGCCGAGCCGCGCCGCGTCGTCGACCCCAACGAAGTCATCGAAAAACTGTCGACCGTGCTGCCCGACATCGAGGTCGAGCAGACCTACAACAAGCTGAAAAGCGGCGCCGGCTTTGTCTGGCTCCAACGCCAGCTGACGCCGAAACAGCAGAACGAGATCCTGCAACTCGGCCTGCCCGGCATCGGTTTCCGCATCGAGAAGCGCCGATTCTATCCCGGCGGCGAAACCGCGTCGCATATTGTCGGGCTGACCAATGTCGACAATCAGGGTATTTCGGGGATCGAGAAATACATCGACGACCAGGGTCTGGCTGATCTGCAGGCATCCGGACTGGCGATCGCCAGGGATCTGAAGCCGTTCAAGCTGTCGGTCGATATCAGGGTGCAGCATATCGTCCATGACGAACTGGCCAAGGCGATGGAGAAATACCACGCTATTGCCGCGGGCGCGGTCGTGCTCAACGCCAAGACGGGCGAGGTGGTGGCGATGGCGTCGCTGCCCGATTACGATCCGAACAACCCTTACAACGCGCACGACAAAGACCGGCTCAACCGCATGTCGGCCGGCACCTATGAGATGGGCTCGACGATCAAGAGTTTTACCACGGCGATGGCGCTGGATTCGGGACTGGCCAATCTCGAGAGCACGTTCGATGCGTCACGCCCGCTCAGGATCGGCCGGTTCACCATCAAGGATTTCCACGGCAAGGGCAGGGTTCTGACCCTGCCGGAAGTGTTCATCTACTCGTCCAACATCGGCTCGGCCAAGGAGGCCGACATGGTCGGCATCGAGGGCCACCGCGAGTTCCTGAAGCGGTTGGGACTGCTCACCCGCATGCGGACCGAACTGCCGGAAGTGGCGACGCCGACCGAGCCGAAGGAATGGAAGAAGGTCAACTCCATCACCATCGCCTTCGGCCACGGCATGTCGACGACGCCGCTGCAGACGGCTGTGGGCGCCGCCGCCCTGATGAATGGCGGCAAGCTCATCCAGCCGACCTTCCTGCCGCGCGGTCAGGAAGAGGCGAACGCGGTCGCCGTCCAGGTGGTGAGCGAAAAGACCGGCGAGGACATGCGCTACCTCTACAGGCTGAACGCCGAAAAAGGCTCGGGCAAGCGCGCCGAAGTGCCGGGCTACCGCGTCGGTGGCAAGACCGGAACCGCAGAAAAAGTGGTCAACGGCCGCTATTCGAGCGACAAGCGCTTCAACGCCTTCCTGGCCGCGTTTCCGATGGACGATCCGCAATATATCGTGCTGACGATCATCGACGAGCCGAAACCCGAAAAACCGGGAATGGCCGCGACATCGGGCCTCAACGCCGCGCCGATCGTCGCCAACATCATCCGCCGCTCGGGCGCCCTGCTTGGCGTCAAGCCGGAATTCGGCCATGAAAGCACGGCTACGGTAGTCTCGTACCAGTGATTCTCGCGACACGAACACTGGTTCGCGACGTTTGCGGCTGACGACTGGACCTTCATGAAGCTTACGGACCTTGACGGTATTCTGCCCATGGGCGGCATTGCTGATGCCGAGGTGAGCGGCGTGTCGTCGGATTCGCGCCAAATCCGTCCCGGTATGATTTTCGTGGCGGTCGCCGGGTCGAAAGTGGATGGTTCGGCCTTCGCGGCGGATGCGGCGGCGCGGGGAGCTACGGTAGTCGTCGTTGCCGAGAATGCCGCGCCGGCCGGTCTGGACATCCCGGTCGTTGCGGTGCGCGATCCGCGGCTTGCCCTTGCAAAAATCGCCTCCCGGCTGTTTCCGCGGCAGCCGGAAACCATGGTCGCGGTGACCGGCACCAGCGGCAAGACGTCGGTTGCGGCCTTTACTCGCCAGATCTGGGAGCAGGCGGGTTTTGCCGCCGCTAGTATCGGCACGACCGGGGTCGTCGCGCCCGGCCGTAACGATTACGGCCAGCTGACGACGCCCGATCCGGTCGAACTGCACCGTCTGCTCGACGAGCTTGCCGGGGCGGGCGTCAGCCATGCCGCGATGGAGGCGTCGAGCCACGGTCTCGACCAGCGCAGGCTCGATGGCGTCCGGCTCGCAGCGGGCGGGTTCACCAATCTCGGCCGCGATCATATGGACTACCATCCGACGATGGAGGAATACCATCGGGCGAAGCTCAGGCTGTTCGACACGCTGCTGCCCAGGCAAGCGCCGGCCGTCATTTTCGCCGACGATCCATGGTCGAAGGCCACGGAGGACGCGGCCAAGGCTGCCGGGCTGAATGTGCTGACTGTCGGGCGGCGCGGCGATTTTCTAAAATTGAAGCGGGTCGAGCACGAGCGGTTTCGCCAGCGCGCCGAGATCGAGGCGAATGGCGTCATTCACGAGATCGACCTGCCGCTGGCCGGCGATTTCCAGATTTATAACGCGCTGGTGGCAGCAGGGCTCGCGATTGCGACGGGCACCGCGATTGAAAAGGCGCTTGGCGCGCTCGAACAGCTCAAAGGCGCGCCCGGCCGGCTCGACCTGGTCGGCACGGCGGCCAATGGCGCGCCGGTCTATGTCGATTACGCCCACAAGCCCGACGCGCTGGAAAATGTTCTCGCCTCGGTGCGGCCGTTCACGACCGGCCGCGTCATCGTGGTGTTCGGCTGCGGCGGCGACCGCGACCGGGGAAAGCGTCCGATCATGGGCGAGATCGCCGCTAGGCTCGCCGATATCGTGATCGTGACCGACGACAATCCACGCTCGGAAGTTCCCGAATCCATCCGCGCCGCGATCCTCGCGGCGGCTCCGGGCGCAATCGAGATCGGCGACCGACGGCAGGCCATCGGCGAGGCCACCGCCATGCTGCGGCCCGGCGACACGCTGATCGTCGCCGGCAAGGGGCATGAAGAGGGCCAGACGATCGGGGCCGAGACGTTTCCGTTTTCCGACCATGAGGAAGTGCGCAAGGCGCTCCGGGAGCGCGCGGCATGAGCTACCTGTGGAGCACGGAAGACCTTGTCGGGGCGATGGGCGGCCGGCCGCTCGGCACCATGCCGGAAGGTGTCGACGGGATTTCGATCGACAGCCGCAGCCTGCAGCCCGGCGACGCCTTCTTCGCCATCAGGGGCGAGACGATGGACGGCCATGATTTCGCGACCGCCGCGATCAAGGCAGGCGCTGCCGTGCTGGTGGTGGCCGAGGGCAAGCTGCCGGCGCTGGGGCGGCTGACCGCGCCTATGATCGTGGTGCCCGATGTTCTCGTCGCGCTTGAAAAAGC
>JBGTLX010000251.1:0-2753 GCA_041743855.1 Rhizobiaceae bacterium
CCGAAGCGCGGGGATGTCCCATTGGCCGTCGCCCAGCGCGTAGAGCAGGCAGCCCCGCGTCTGTTCGGGATCGACCTTGAACGTCTCGTAGAAGGAGCGGCTGGCCGCCAGCACGCGAAACTTGTCGTCGAGCACGATGAAGGGCTCGGGAATCGTGTTCACGATCGCTTGCGCCAGTATCTGCGCGTCTTCGATTCTCTCAGTCGAGTGCAGCATGGGCTGGAAAGCCTGTCCGTTCTGGAGCGCGAGGACGGTCGTGATAGCCGGCGGCCAGTCGTCCCTGGGTGGACATTACATCGTCAGCGAACGAATGTTGCCTTGGGCGCAGGATGTTCGACGACCGCATAGATAGCAACAATTGCTTGCCGTACGACAGTGAACAGAGGCGGAAATGACGCAAGCTCGGGTCGGCGGCATCATTACGAGCAACAATGGCAACTCTCCCCCTGGCCGTCATCGCATTGCGATCGTCGGCGCGGGCTTTGGCGGCCTTCAGGCTGTCGAGCACCTGAAGGGTGTCTCCGCCAACATCACTCTGGTGGATCAGCGCAACCACCACCTCTTTCAGCCGCTCCTCTATCAGGTGGCGACCGCCTCGCTGACTCCCTCCGAGATCGCCTGGCCGATCCGTGCCATCGTGCGCCATCGGCCCGAGGTCACGACGGTCCTGGCCTTGGTGACAGGAGTGGATTCCGCCCTTCGGCAGGTCCAGTTGAACGACGGCAGCTTTATTCCCTATGATACGCTGATCATCGCCACGGGCGCACGTCACGGCTATTTCGGCCACGACGAGTGGGAGTCCTTCGCGCCCGGCCTCAAGACGATCGAAGACGCCACCCGCATCCGAAGCCGCATCCTGCTGGCCTTCGAGGCGGCCGAGCGGGAAAGCGACGTCGTGCGGCGTGCAGCTTTGCTCACGTTCGTCATCATCGGCGCGGGCCCGACGGGGGTCGAGCTCGCCGGTACCATTGCGGACCTTGCGCGCGACACGCTGCCACCGGATTTCCGAGCGATCGATACCCGCATGACGACCGTCTTGCTGGTCGAGGCCGGTCCTCGCGTGCTGCAGGGCTATCCCGAAAAGCTCTCGGACTATGCGCGCGGTGCGCTCGAAGAGCTCGGCGTCGAGGTTGCGCTGGGCCAGGCCGTAACGGAGGTCACGCAGGGCTGCGTCACGTTCGGCGATCGCAGCGTCCGCGCCGGGACGATCATCTGGGCCGCGGGCGTCCGGGCTTCGCCCGCCGCCGAATGGCTGGGCGTCGCGGCAGACCAGGCGGGCCGCATCATCATTGAGCCCGACCTTACCGTCCCCGGTCATCCAGACATCTTCGCAATCGGCGATACCGTGGCGATCGCCGGTCCCCCTGACGGTAAGGTGGTGCCAGGCATCGCACCTGCCGCGAAGCAGGGCGGTCGCTATGTCGCAAGCGTCATCCGCTCCCGTCTCGCCGGCCGGCCCGCGCCCGGTCCGTTCTGCTACCATCATGACGGGAGCCTGGCGCAGATCGGCAAGCGCAAGGCGGTCATCGACTTTGGCTGGATTAGGTTGCGCGGCGCGATCGCATGGTGGCTGTGGGGCATCGCCCACATTTACTTTCTGGTCGGCGTCCACTCGCGTCTCAGCGTCGCCCTGAACTGGCTCTGGATCCACGCGCGCAATCAACGCAGCGCAAGATTGATCACTCAGGATTCAGAAACCGCCCGGATCGAGTGAAGGCCAAGACGCTCCCGCACTTGGCCGTGTGTGGACGGCTCTCCGTTGGCAAGTGGTTTTCTGGGCTGTGCGTTCCGCTGGTTGGTGCGGCCATGTGTTCGGCCTTCGATGCGGCTTTGACATGCGCCGCTGGCCATGATGCCTTTCGCGCGGATCGGGTCCCGACCAAAAGCACGCACTCGAGGTGCATCGGCCAAAATGGGTTTTCCTGATCCGGCGGTTTCAACCGGCTTTGTGCATCAGCTCCTGTCCGCCCTTCCCAACATCGTCGACGCGTCTGGCGCGTCTGGTTCTATGCGATCGCCACCTCAGGCTCCCGATAGCGCTCCCCGCTCGTCATCAGCGCCCAGACCATCCGGGCGGTCTTGTTCGCCAGCGCGACAGCCGCGACCTTCGTCGCCCGCCTGGCGAGGAGCTGGATGAGCCAAGGGCGCCTGGTGCCGTGCCGCTCGGCATGCCTGATCACCGCCATCGCGCCGACCACCAGCATCTGCCGAAGATAGCGATTACCGGCTCGCGAGATGCCGCCGAGCCGCTCCTTGCCGCCGCTCGAGTTCTGCTTCGGGACGAGCCCTATCCACGCGGCAAGATCGCGGCCAGTTCGGAAGATCCCGGGGTCGGCGACACTGGCGACGAACGCGCTGGCGAGCAGCGGGCCGACGCCGGGGATCTCCATCAGGCGGCGACCGACCTCGGTCTCGCGCGCACTCGCCCGGATGCGGCGATCGTTCTCCAGGATCTGCTCCTTCACAACCACGAGCTGCGCGGCCAGCATCTCCAGGCAGACGCGCGCATCGGCCGGTATGCGATGGTCATCATGATCTTCAACGACTGCCAGTAGCCGCTCCAGGCCGAGGCGCCCGACCGGCGCTACGACGCCGAACTCCGACATATGAGCGCGCATGGCGTTCGACAGCTGGGTACGTTGCCGGCTCAGCATGAGCCGCACCCGGTGCAGCATCATTACGCTCTGTTGCGCGGGCGTCTTCACCGCAACGAAGCGCATCGTCGGCCGGGTCACCGCTTCGCAGATCGCCTC
>JBGTLX010000252.1:0-6460 GCA_041743855.1 Rhizobiaceae bacterium
GGCGCTGCAATCGTCCTTCCTCGCTCATGGCGCGGCGCAATGCGGGATCTGCACGCCGGGCCTGCTGGTCGCGGCGACAGCGCTTCTGGAAGCCAACCCCCGGCCCGACGAGGAGGCGGTCAAGGATGCGCTCGGCGGGGTCCTGTGCCGCTGCACCGGGTATCGAAAAATCATCGCCGCCGTGATGGATGCGTGGCGCTATCGAGACGCAGGGCAGTTAATCACGGACGCCGGAGCTCAAACTTGCGAGCGCCCTCCCTCCCCTCGATGGGGAGGGTGGCCCGAAGGGCCGGGTAGGGTGCAGGAAACTGGCAGTCACCCCCTCCGCCTCGCTTCGCTCGGCACCTTCCCCATCGAGGGGGAGGAGGGCAAACCCATAGGGCGCTTTCCACCCGCCGGAAAAGCCGTGGGCGCATCACCGATCCGCCTGGACGGCATTCCCAAAGTGACGGGCGCTGAAAAATTCGGCGGTGACGATTTCCCGGCAGATGCACTGGCAGTGGCCGTCATTCGCTCGCCATATCATCACGCAGGCTTCGCCTTCGGAGATCTGGACGACTATGCAAACAGATTTCCGGGCGTCGCCGGAATCTTCATCGCAGCCGACATCTCGGGACAAAACTGTTTCGGCGTTATTCCTGCCTTCGCCGACCAGCCGGCGCTTGCCGAAGGTTTCGCGCGGTTCCGCGGCGAGGCGGTTGCCCTGATTGCCGGCGAACAGGACTGCATTGCCGGTCTCGACCTGACGACATTTCCGATCAGCTGGACGGAATTGCCGCATCTTCTCGAACCGTGCGAGGCTCTGGCCAAGGCCGCGCCGCAAATGCATGCGGCGCGCGAGAAAAATATCCTGACGTCGGGTTTTGTCGAACGGGGCGATCCGGAAGCGGCACTCGCCGGCGCGGCTCACATCGTCTCCGGCAGCATCGAAACATCGTTTGTCGAGCATGCCTATATCGAACCGGAAGCCGGCTATGCATATCTCGATGGCGACACGCTGGTGATAGTAGCCTGCACACAGGCTCCCTACATGGACCGCGACGACACGGCACGGGTGCTTGGCCTCGCGCCCGAAAAGATTCGCATCGTGCCGAGCGCGACCGGCGGCGGCTTCGGCTCAAAACTCGACATCTCGCTGCAGCCGCTGATCGGCCTGGTCGCGCTGAAGACCGGGCGGCCGGCAGCGCTCGCCTTTACGCGCGGCGAGTCGATGATGTCGACGACCAAGCGCCATCCAGCGTCTATGAGAGCGACCATCGGCGCGCACGCTGATGGCACGATCGCCGGGATGATTTTCAATGGCGATTTCAACACCGGCGCCTACGCGAGTTGGGGGCCGACTGTCGCCAACCGTGTGCCGGTCCATGCGTCCGGTCCCTATGTCACGCCGAACTATCGCGCACGAGGCCGCGCCGTTCATACGAACGGGCCGATCTCAGGTGCGTTTCGCGGTTTCGGCGTGCCGCAAGCGGCAATCATACAGGAAACACTCTATGATCAGCTTGCGGATGAACTCGGACTGGACCGGCTCGATTTCCGCCTGAGGAATACGCTTCGGAACGGCTCCGAAACAGTCACCGGCCAGGTTCTGGAGTGCGGCGTCGGCATCGGCGAATGCCTCGAAAAACTGAAGCCGCATTGGACGCGGGCGTTGGCCGATGCGAGTGCTTTCAACGCCGAAAATGCCCATGTGAAGCGTGGCGTCGGCATCGCGTCGTGCTGGTATGGCTGCGGCAACACCTCCCTGCCCAACCCGTCGACAATAAAACTCGGCATATCGGCTGCGGGAGATATCGTCCTGCATCAGGGCGCGGTCGATATCGGCCAGGGCTCGAGCACCGTCATAGCGCAGATTGCCGCCGATGCGCTCGGCCTGCCGCTCGAAAAAATCCGCCTTAAGAGCGCCGATACCGCGATCACGCCTGACGCCGGCAAAACCTCTGCTTCGCGCCAGACTTTTGTCAGCGGCAAGGCCGCTCAAAACGCCGCCATCGCCTTGCGGGAAAAAATCCTGCGCTTCGCCAATGTGTCGGCCGACGCCTCCCTGCATCTCGACGGTTCGGCGCTGATCGTTCGCGAAGGGCCGGCGGTGCGAACGATCGATCTCGCGGCGCTCGATGCCGATGCGGACGGGCTGGTTTTCCGCGCGCAGGAAACCTACGACCCGCCGACGACCGCGCTCGATGCGAAAGGCCAGGGCAAACCCTACGCCGTCTATGGATATGGTGCGCAGATGGCCGAGCTTGAGGTCGATCTGAAGCTCGGGACAGTGAAGCTGCTTAAGATCACGGCGGCGCACGATGTCGGCAAGGCGATCAACCCGACGCTCGCCGAGGGCCAGGTCGAGGGCGGCATCGCGCAGGGCATTGGCATGGCGCTGATGGAGGAGTACATTCCCGGCCGCACCGAAAATTTGCACGACTATCTGATCCCGACCATCGGCGACGTGCCGCCGATCGAGACGATCCTTGTTGAAGTGCCCGACCCGGAAGGCCCGTTCGGCGCGAAGGGGCTGGGCGAGCATGTGCTGATCCCGACCGCGCCGGCGATCCTCAACGCCATTCGTCATGCGACCGGCGTTCTGGTCACGACAATTCCGGCCACGCCGAGCCGAATCCGCGCCGCGATCCGCGACAAGGAGGCTCGGCCATGAGCGAATTGTCGGAGCGTTTCGAGACGGGCGAGACGGGGCCCAGGCAGGTCGGCGAGAAGGTGCGATGCGACGCCTGCCCGGTCATGTGCTACATCGCCGACGGGCGCACCGGTGCCTGCGACCGTTACGGCAATCTTGGCGGCAGGATCGTGCGGCTCGATCCGGTGACCATTTTGGAGCATCGAGCCGAAACCGGCGGGGCGACCGTGCCGTTCGACAGCGGCGCGGACTGGAATGGCGAACTGGTCAATACGGGCCGCCGCTTCGTCACCGCGATCGGCGCCGGCACCACCTATCCCGATTACAAGCCGGCTCCCTTCATCGTCTCCCAAGAGGTCAAGGGCGTCGATCTGGTGACGGTGGTGACCGAGGGTATTTTTTCCTATTGCGGGGTCAAGGTGAAGATCGACACCGACCGGCATCTCGGCCCGGAGACCGCGACGGTGCGGGCGCAGGGCGAGGCGGTCGGCCATGTCACGACCGGCGAATATGGATCGCAGATGCTGTCGCTGGGCGGCGTGCATCACCTCACCGGTGGTTCCAAATCGGAAGGCCGCGTCACCTGCGAGACGATGCTGAATCTGTGCAATCGCAAGCCGGTCGAACTCGTCATCGACGGCGGCGCAACAATCATCGTCGAGGCCGGCAAGCCGCCGGTCATCGACGGCCAGAGCGAGCACCGCATGCGCGTCGGTTGCGGTTCGGCGACGATCGGTATGTTCGCGACGCAATGGCGCGGGCTGGTCGACGAGGTGGTCGTCGTCGACGATCACATCACCGGCGTCGTCTCGGAGCATCAGGCCGGGAAGGTACTGGGCTGGGAGGAGACGGGGATAAAGGTCATTGGCCGGCGTTCGACGCCGGGTCGCTATTTCAAAGTTTCGGAGCCGGGTCTGGGCTGGGGCGGCACGACGATCTCCGACCCGCTGGCCATTCTGGGCGCATGGAACGCAGGCAAAGGCGCGCGGCCGGGTCTTAGCCTGCTGATGGTTTCGACGACCGGCGAACAGTTTGCCTATTACGAACTAGACGACGATCTACGCCCGGTCGAAAAACCGTTTCCCGAACGCCTGAAAAAATCCGTCGGGCTGATCGAGGAGAATTGCGAGCCGGCTCTGTGCACCGTGCTGTTCGTCGGCGGCGCGGGCGGCTCGTTGCGGGCAGGCGTCGTGGAAAACCCGGTCAATCTCACCCGTTCGGTGCAGAGCCTGAGGACCTACGTGACGGTCGGCGGCGCGCCGGTCTATGTCTGGCCGGGCGGCGGCATCATGCTGATGGTCGATGTGCTTCGCGTCCCGGAAAACGCTTTCGGCTACGTGCCGACGCCGGCGCTTGTCGCGCCCATCGAGTTCACGCTGCGGCGCGACGACTATCTGGCGCTGGGCGGCTACGAGGCCGAAATCCGCAGCGTCGACGACCTAATTTCTACTGGAGGCGAGTATTTCAACGCGCGAACAATCGGCGACGCGCCCGCCGGCAATCCATGGCCGCCGCTGGCGCAATTGCGGCGTTCGGGGCAAGTAACATGACAGGTCCGCAGGCTGGCTGGCTGCCGGACGGAAAGCGGCTGCACCTGAACCATGGCCCGATCGACCTGATCGTCGAGGCGTTTGGCAGCCCTTCGGAGATGCAAGCCGCCTATGGCCAGGCGGCCCGGCGATTTCAAACCATTCTTGACGAACTGGTCGAGGAACTGCCCCTGTTGCGTAGCCCGGCCGCCCTTGTTCCGCGCGGTTTTTCCAGCGTAGCGGCGCAACGCATGGAGGTGGCGGTCGCGCCCTTTGCGACGAAATTCATCACGCCGATGGCGGCTGTGGCAGGTTCTATAGCCGACGAAGTACTTGTCGCGATGCTGGATGGGCGAACTCTCCAAAAAGCCTATGTCAACAATGGCGGCGACATCGCGCTACATCTGACGCCTGGCCAGACCATGAGCCTCGCGGTCGCCGGAACAGGCCACGGTTTTGCCGACCGGCTCGTCATCCGTGCCGAGGACAGATCGCGCGGCGTCGCCACCAGCGGCTGGCGCGGCCGCAGTTTTTCGCTCGGCATCGCCGATGCGGTGACCGTGCTGGCAGGAAACGGCGCAGCGGCGGATGCGGCAGCGACGCTGATCGCCAACGCCGTCGATCTGCCCGGCCACCCCGCCGTTTTTCGCGTTCCGGCCTGCGAACTTTCACCCGACAGCGATCTCGGCGAAAAATTGGTGACGCAGGGCGTCGGGCGACTTTCGGACAGCGAAATTGCTCACGCGCTGGACCACGGTCTTGCCTTGGCCGAGGATTTCCGGCGGCGGGGGCTGATCGAGGCAGCGGCGCTGTTTCTGAATGGCCAGACCCGCTTCAGCGGCCAAATCGCGACCATCGCGCTGCCGACGGGAATAAAAGAAAGGGAAATTGCCCATGCCTGACTTTGCCATCCGCAAGATCGCAATGCTCTTCGAAGAAATCCGTCACGAAGGCGGCCCCAAAGCAGCGCAGCCACGCCTGCGCGCGGCTGCGATGGCGCTGGTGAAAAACCCGTTCGCGGGGCGCTACGCCGAGGAGTTGCAATCGGCCATGGACGATCTGAAGCCGCTGGGGTTGATGCTGTCGGATAAACTGATCGCAGCGCTCGGGGGGGACGCGAAAAAGATCGACGGCTACGGCAAGGGCGCGATCGTGGGCACTGCCGGAGAGATCGAACACGGCGCGCTCTGGCATGTTCCGGGCGGTTACGCCATGCGCGAACGGCTCGGCGACGCCAAGGCGATCGTGCCGTCGGCCAAGAAAGTCGGGGCGTTCGGCGCGCGGCTCGACGTGCCGCTCGGCCACATCAACGCGGCCTATGTGCGCAGCCATTTCGACGCCATGGAGGTCGGCATCGCCGACGGGCCGCGCCCGGACGAAATCCTGTTCTGCCTCGCCATGACCATCGGCCCGCGCATCCACAATCGCATGGGCGGCCTCGAAGCCTCGGCCATCGAAAAATGGGACGGATTGCGGTGAGCGGCGACGACAACATTCTGAAGCTGATGGAGGCCGCCGAACCGCAGGCGCCGGACTACAGGCTACACGAGCAGATCGGCTTCATCCTGCGCAAGGCGCATCAGCGGCATCTGTCGATTTTTTCCGCGCATATTGACGACCTGACGCCGCAACAGTTCGCCGCGCTGGCAAAACTTCACGAGATCGGCGAGACCTCGCAAAACCAGCTCGGCAGCGTGATCGCCATGGACGCGGCGACGGTGAAGGGGGTCATCGACAGGCTGAAGGCGCGCGGACTGGTCGATCTGTCGAAGCACGAAGGCGACAAACGGCGGCTGCTGGTCAGCCTAACGGTGGAGGGACGGGACACGGTCCAGCGGCTGATTCCGATGGCAAGACGGATCACCGAGGAGACACTGTCGCCGCTGTCGGCAAAGGAGGCCGAGACGGTCACGAAGCTGCTGGCGAAACTCGGGTGACGGGCTCGCTCGTGTCCATATCCACGCCGAATTTCTCCTTCGCCTCTGCCCCCGTGTAATAGCCCAGCGCGACATCCTTGCGCACCAGGTCGGAGTCGCGCTGGAAAGGGTCGCCATAGCCGCCGCCGCCGGGGGTCCCTACCCTGACGCGGTCGCCGGCCCTGAGAGAAATATCCTGCTCCTTGGAGAGATGTTTCGGCACATGCGGCCGGCTGTCGCGAAACACGGTCACCGTGTTGACGGCGCCGTCCGCGCCGCCAAGCGCGCCTTGCGGTCCGGTGCGGCCGTGATCCATGACGAAGGACGCGCGCGCTTCGCCCCGCAGCAACTCAATTTCGTAGGCCAGCCCGAAGCCGCCGCGC
>JBGTLX010000253.1:0-1581 GCA_041743855.1 Rhizobiaceae bacterium
GCAAGCTCGACGGATTCATCGCGGCGCTGCCGCTCGATTTTCCCGGATTGGAAACCGAGGAATTGTTTGCCGACCGCTTCTTCCTGGCGGTGCCGGCCGACGATCCGGGTTTCGCCTCGCCGCCGGTTCTTCCGGAAAGCCCAGCGCTGGAGCGGCTGATGCTTCTGGAGGAAGGCCACTGCCTGCGCGAACAGGCGCTGGCCGTCTGCGGCAGCGTCCGGCCGGTCGCGATGGCGAGCTATGGCGCGACCAGCCTGACCACGCTGTTGCAAATGGTGGCGCACGGGCTCGGCGTCACGCTCATCCCGGAAATGGCCTGCGGGCCGGCAAGCGGTTTTCGCGATTTGAAGATCGTGCCCTTTGCCGAGCCGATGCCGGAGCGCCGCATCTGCCTCGCCTGGCGGCGCAGCAGTTTTCGCCACGACGAATGCGTGGAACTGGCAAAAATCATCCGGGAACTGCGAGACCGATTGCGGCCGTGATCGAGGCGATGGTCGCCTCGTCCGGAGAGCTACGGGCTTTCCGCGCGGCGACGAGGCAGGCCTGAGATTTCAGGATGATTCCATCGGACAGGATTTTCAGATGGTTGGCGCGCAAGGTCGAGCCGGTGGTGGTGATGTCGACAATGACATCGGCCGAACCCGCGGCCGGAGCGCCCTCGGTGGCGCCCAGGCTTTCGACGATGCGGTAGACCTGGATGCCGTGCTTTTGCGAAAAGAAGGTCTGGGTCAGCCGCCAGTATTTGGTGGCTATGCGCAGACGCCTTCCGTGGCGCTGGCGGAAATCGGCGGCGACATCGTCGAGGTCGGCCATGGTGTCGACGTCGAGCCAGATATCGGGGACGGCGACCACCACATCGGCCTGGCCGTAGCCGAGGCGGGCGACGATTTCGCACCGGTCGCCCCAGTCGGCGAGGTTTTCGCCCAAAAGGTCTTCGCCGGTGATGCCGAGATCGACGCCGCCCTGCCCGATTTCGCCGGCAATTTCGGAAGCCGACAGGAAGGCTATTTCGATGTTTTCCGCGCCTTCGATGCGGGCGCGGTATTTGCGCTCGTCGCCGGGCAAAATGACGGCCAGCCCCGCCTTGGAGAGCAGCTCGAGCGACTGATCGCGAAGCCGGCCTTTTGAGGGGATCGCCAGCGTGACGGTCATGGCCAAACGTGTCCATTGACGAGTGGTGGCCATTGCCGCCCCCCCTCCGTCCGCTTCGCGGACACCTCCCCCCCACTTCGTGTGGGGGGAGGATAGATGTCCAGCTTGGCGCCCATCCGCTCCCCCGGTACGGGGGAGAGGTGCCGAGCATAGCGAGGCGGAGAGGAGGAGTTTTTTGGTGGGGTCTACAGAAAAGCTGGCCATCATCCCCTCACTTGTCCAGATTCTTGCCGACGGCGCGCATCAGGAAGATGGCGACGATGTTGGCGAGGATGACTGCGATGATGCCGCCGGCGGAAGCTTGTCCGATTTTGAATTCCAGCGACGCCTTCTGGTAGACCAGGAAGGGCAGGTTGGTGGATGCGTAACCCGGCCCGCCATTGGTGGTGACGAGGATCTCGGCATAGACCGAGAGCAGGAAGATCGTCT
>JBGTLX010000254.1:0-4850 GCA_041743855.1 Rhizobiaceae bacterium
CCGCTGACGCCATCCCGCGTCCATCTGACTATCGTCGAGAGAACTCGCCGGACTTGGCTTTGACAGCGCGCGCCGATGCTGCTCAAACGCGGCATGTCGAAAGCCCTGTCGCTCGTCATCGTCGCCCTCATGGCCGTCCAGTTGATCAAGCCGCTCGGGCTTCCTGGTTTGCGCCATCGGCGCGATTTCTGGAAGCTCGCGGTGGCGGCCATGGCAGCGATCGCACTGACCGTGCTGCTCAGCCACGGAAACTAGAAGCAAATCGGCGCAAACGGTCTTAACCGCCGGGATCGTGCGAGAGCTGCGCCAGGAACGGCAGATGCCTGGCGCCTTGCCGCGCCAGAAAGTCGTGGAACGCCGCCATGGCCGGCGTCATCGCCCGGTCGCTGCGCGCCACCGCGAACCATTGCCGGCGGATCGGCATGCCCGCCACGTCGAGAAGCGCCAGCCGGCCGGTCTCCAACTCGGCGGCGACGGTGTGGGCCGATATGAAGGCAACGCCCAGCCCGGCCATGACGGATTGCTTTATGGTCTCGTTGGAATCCATCTCGATCACGGGTTTTTCCATCCAGCCGGCGACATCGCGCATGAAAATCTCCATCGAGATGCGCGTGCCGGAGCCCTCTTCGCGCATCAGGAGGGATTCGCGCGCGATCCGCTCCTTGGCGATGGCCCGCCGGGTGACCAGCGGATGGTCGGGCGCGGCGATGATCACCAGCGGATGGTCACCGAACACCGCTGACCGGACGGGTACGCCCGGCGGCGGTCGTCCCATCAGGGCGATGTCGATGTCGTGATCCTTCAGTCTTTCGATCGTCTCCGCGCGGTTGCCGACGACAAGCCGCATCTCGATATCGGGAAATTCGGCCATGAACGCGGCCATCAGGCGCGGGGCGAAATATTTAGCCGTCGACACGACGCCCAGTCGCAGCGACCCGCGCCTGACGCCCTTGATCGCGTCGATCTCGTCGACCAGCACCCGAAGGCGCTCCTCGATCGCCTGCGCCGCGTCCAGCACCGCCAAACCCGCCGCAGTAGGCCTCATGCCATCCGGCGTTCGGTCGAACAGCGCCAGCCCGGCCTCGCGTTCCAACTGCTGCAATTGCAGGGTGACCGCCGGCGGCGTGACGCCAAGCGCTGCGGCCGCCGTCACGATCTTGCCGTGCCTGCGGATGGCCATGATGGACCGCAATTGTTTCAGCGACAGATTGCGCATGGTAAAAGTTAGAATTTTTGAGTTGAGTCGTAAAGAAAATAAATTTTACTTATTTTTCGGTTGCTGGTCCTCTACCCCCGGCGGCTCCGCGGGCCGCGGCCGTGAGGAACCGATGACCGCTTCGACGCTGGACGCATTTCTGAATTCGTACGCTTCGTCGGAGCACGGCGACAGACATGACGTGATTGCGATCGTACGCGGGCTGGCGGAAGCCAGTTCGAAAATCCGCAGCGTCATCAACCAGAGCGCGTTTGGCGCGGCCTTTGCTGGCTCGCGAAACGGGACCAATGCCAGCGGCGACATCCAGAAAAATCTCGATGTTCATGCGGACACGATCTTCCTCGACGCCATGCGAACCGCGCCTGTCGCGCTCTACGCCTCGGAAGAACTCGAGGCTCCGGTCATCCTCGACCGTAACGCCCGGCTGGCGGTCGCCATCGATCCGCTCGACGGATCGTCCAACATCGATGCCAACTTCTCGATCGGCACGATCTTCTCCATCCTGCCGACGGTGGGTGACGCCGCGACGGAGCCGAAACGGGCCTTCCTGCAATGCGGACGAAGGCAGCTGGCGGCCGGCTTCTTCATCTACGGCCCCCAGCTTGCCTTGGTGCTGACGCTGGGCAGCGGGACCCATGTCTTCGTCTTCTCGACGCGGCTCGGCGCATTTGCCCAGGCCGAGGCGAGCTGCATCGTTCCGCCTCGCGCCGAGGAGTTTGCGATCAACGCGTCGAACTACCGCCACTGGCAAGACGCCGTCAGGCTTTACATCGACGATTGCCTGAAGGGGAACGAAGGCCCGCGCGAACGCGACTTCGACATGAGTTGGAACGCATCGCTGGTGGCCGACACCTACCGGATCCTGATGCGTGGCGGCGTCTTCCTCTACCCGGCCGACAACCGCAAGGGCCGTTCGCACGGGCATCTGCGCATTGTCTATGAGGCGAACCCGATCGCCATGCTGGTCGAGCAGGCGGGCGGCGCGGCCACTGACACGGTCGGCTATATCCTCGACATCGTTCCCGACAGCCTGCACCAGCGCACGCCTCTCGTCTTCGGCTCTTCGCAAGAAGTCGCGCGCATCGCCCGTTATCACACCGAGCCGAGCTTGATCGGCGAACGCGCGCCGCTGTTCGGCAATCGCGGCCTGTTCAGGGTGTGAAGACGTAAATGTCGGCAAAGCACCCCATCATTTCGATCACCGGTTCGTCTGGCGCGGGCACCACGTCGGTCAAGGCGATCTTCGACCAGATATTCCGCCGCGAAAAGGTAGAGGCAGTCTATATCGAGGGCGACGCGTTTCATTCGTTCGACCGCGCCGCCATGAAGAAAAAGATATCGGACGCCACCGCCCAAGGGCGGAATTTTACGCATTTCCATGAAGACGCGAACCTCCTCGAAAAGCTCGAATCCGTGTTCGAGGAGTACGGCCGCAAGGGCGGCGGCGAGACCCGGCACTATGTGCACGATGCCGAGGAAGCGGCGCTCTATGGGGCCGAGCCCGGAACCTTCACCGACTGGGAACCCTTCGCGAAAGGCTCCGACCTGCTGTTCTACGAGGGACTGCACGGCTGCGCGAAAACCGGCGCCATCGATGTCGCGCGCCATGCCGATCTCAAGATCGGCGTGGTGCCGGTCATCAATCTTGAATGGATACAGAAGATCCATCGCGACAAGGCAGCTAGAGGCTACTCGACCGAGGCCGTGACCGACACGATCCTGCGGCGCATGCCGGACTATGTGAACTACATCATCCCGCAATTCGCCCTGACCAACATCAACTTCCAGCGCGTCCCGATCGTCGACACCTCCAATCCGTTTATCGCCCGCTGGATTCCGACGGCCGACGAATCGATGCTGGTGATCCGCTTCGCCAATCCGCGCGGCATCGACTTTCCCTACCTGCTGTCGATGATCCACGGCAGCTTCATGTCGCGCGCCAACACCATCGTCATGCCGGCGAACAAGCTCGACATCGCCATGCAGTTGATCCTCACGCCGCTGATCCTGCAACTCATTGAACGCAAGCGGCGGATGTCATGACCAGCACCAAAAATTCAGGAAGGAGAATCCCATGAACATCCAGTCGGAAACGATCGCGGAAGGCAAGGAACGCTATAAGGCCGGAGTGCTGCCCTACAAGCAGATGGGCTATTGGGAGCCGGATTACCGACTCAAGGACACCGATCTGATCGCCATGTTCCGGATCACCCCGCAGCCCGGCGTCGATCACGAGGAGGCGGCCGCCGCCGTCGCCGGAGAAAGCTCGACCGCCACCTGGACCGTGGTCTGGACCGACCGGCTGACCGCCTGCGAGCTCTACCGCGCCAAGGCCTACAAATCCGAGCCGGTGCCCAACACCGGGCCGGGCACGAAGACCGAGCAGCAATATTTCGCCTACATCGCCTACGACCTCGACCTGTTCGAAGGCGGCTCGATCGCTAATCTCACCGCCTCGATCATCGGCAATGTGTTCGGCTTCAAGGCCGTCAAGGCGCTGCGTCTAGAGGACATGCGCATTCCGGTGGCCTATCTCAAAACCTTCCAGGGACCGGCGACCGGCATCGTTGTCGAGCGCGAACGGCTCGACAAGTTCGGCCGGCCGCTGCTCGGAGCGACAACCAAGCCCAAGCTAGGACTTTCCGGCCGCAATTACGGCCGCGTCGTCTACGAGGCGCTGAAGGGCGGGCTCGATTTCGTCAAGGACGACGAGAACATCAACAGCCAGCCCTTCATGCATTGGCGAGACCGCTATCTCTATTGCATGGAGGCGGTCAACAAGGCGTCCGCCGCGACCGGCGAGGTCAAGGGCCACTATCTCAACGTGACCGCCGGCACGATGGAGGAAATGTACGAACGCGCCGAATTCGCAAAACAGCTCGGCTCGGTCATCATCATGATCGATCTCGTCATCGGCTACACGGCGATCCAGTCGATGGCCAAATGGGCGCGCCGCAACGACATGATCCTGCACCTGCACCGCGCTGGCAACTCGACCTATTCGCGCCAGAAGAACCACGGCATGAATTTTCGCGTCATCTGCAAATGGATGCGCATGGCCGGCGTCGACCACATCCATGCCGGCACCGTCGTCGGCAAGCTCGAAGGCGACCCGCTGATCATCAAGGGTTTTTACGACACGCTGCGCGAGGAGCGCACGCCGCAGAATCTCGAAACCGGGCTGTTCTTCGATCAGGAATGGGCGTCTCTCAACAAGGTCATGCCGGTGGCGTCCGGCGGCATCCATGCAGGCCAGATGCACCAGCTGCTGCACTATCTCGGCGAGGACGTCATTTTGCAGTTCGGCGGTGGTACGATCGGCCATCCCGATGGCATTCAGGCCGGCGCCACCGCCAACCGGGTTGCGCTGGAGGCGATGATTCTGGCCCGCAACGAGGGCCGGGACTATCTGCGCGAAGGGCCCAAAATCCTGGAAGAAGCGGCGAAATGGTGCTCGCCGCTGAAGGCCGCGCTGGAGACCTGGAAGGACGTGACCTTCAACTACGAATCGACCGACACGGCCGATTTCGTGCCGACCGCAACCCCCAGCTTCTAGAAGCAGCATGGCCCTGAAAAGTTGCAGACTTTTCGGACGAGGTCATGCGCCAAACAAGGAACCATCGCGATGATGACC
>JBGTLX010000255.1:0-8984 GCA_041743855.1 Rhizobiaceae bacterium
CATGCCGATTACGCTGCTTGACGGAATTCTCGTCGGCTTCACCCTCGTTTCGGCTATGCTCGCCATGGTCCGCGGCTTCTCGCGCGAAATCCTGTCGATCGCTTCCTGGGCGGCGGCGGCGGCGGCGGCCTTCTTCTTCTACCCGGCCGTGCTGCCTTACGTTCAGCCCTATGTCGACAACGAGCAGTTGGCGATGGTGACGGCGGCCGGCATCATCTTCGTCGTCGCGCTCATCGTCGTTACCCTGCTCACCATGAAGATCGCCGACTTCATCATCGATTCCAGGGTCGGCGCGCTCGACCGCACGCTCGGCTTCCTCTATGGCGCGGCGCGCGGCATCCTGGTGGTGGCGGTGGGGCTACTGTTTTTCAACTGGCTGGCCGGCGCAAACGTCCCGACCTGGGTTGCGGAGGCGAAATCGCGGCCGCTGCTCGAATCGATCGGCACGGCGCTGGAGGGTTTTCTGCCCGACGATCCGGAAAACTCCATTCTGAAGCGACTGTCGCCGGACGCGCCCGAGGCGGATCCCGCAGAGCCCATTCCGGCCGAGCCTGTACCGGCGGAACCCTCCCCGGCGGAGCCCTCCCCGGTCGAACCGCCTCCTGCGGACGCTGCTCCGACGGAAGACCCTCCCACCGAAGGGTGACAGGTGGCGCGGCGGGCCGCTCTGCCCTATATGATGGCTTTCTCATGAGAGACCGCCCAATGGCGCATGCAGACGAACTCTCGGCTGCCGAGGCCGACGATCATTTCCACGATGAATGCGGCGTGTTCGGCATCTTCGGCCGGCAGGATGCGGCGGCCATCGTCACGCTCGGCCTGCACGCGCTCCAGCATCGCGGACAGGAGGCGGCCGGCATCGTCTCCTATGACGGCTCGCAATTCCATGTCGAACGCCATATCGGCCTGATCGGCGACAATTTCACCACGCCCGCCGTCATCAAAAGCCTGCAGGGCAATCGCGCCATCGGCCATACGCGCTATGCCACCACCGGCGGCTCGGGCCTGCGCAACGTGCAGCCGCTGTTTGCCGAACTCGCCGATGGCGGTTTCGCCATCGCCCACAACGGCAACATCACCAACGCCATGACCGTGCAGCGCACCCTGCAGAAGCAGGGCGCGATTTTTTCCTCCACCTCCGACACCGAAACCATCCTGCATCTCGTCGCCACCAGCCGGGAGAAGGACGTCAATTCCCGCTTCATCGAGGCGGTGCGTCAGCTCGAAGGCGCGTTCTCGCTGGTCGCCCTCACCTCCAAGAAGATGATCGGCTGCCGCGATCCGCTCGGCATCAGGCCGCTGGTGCTCGGCGATCTCGACGGCGCATGGATTCTGGCTTCCGAGACCTGCGCGCTGGATATCATCGGCGCGCGCTTCGTGCGCGATCTGAAACCCGGCGAGATGGTCGTGGTGACGGCCAAGGGCATCGAAAGCCATTTTCCGTTCGAGCCGCAGAAATCGCGCTTCTGCATCTTCGAATATGTCTATTTCGCCCGTCCCGATTCGTCGGTCGAAGGCCGCAACGTCTATGATGTGCGCAAGCGCATCGGCGCGGAACTGGCCATCGAAAGCCCGGTCGACGCCGACATCATCGTGCCCGTTCCCGATTCCGGAACGCCCGCGGCCATCGGCTTTGCCCAGGCCTCCAATCTCCCCTTCGAGCTCGGCATTATCCGCAACCACTATGTCGGCCGCACCTTCATCCAGCCGACCGACTCGATCCGCCATATGGGCGTCAAGCTCAAGCACAACGCCAACCGCAAGATGATCGAGGGCAAGCGCGTGGTGCTGGTCGACGATTCGATCGTGCGCGGCACCACCAGCCAGAAGATCGTGCAGATGGTGCGCGAGGCAGGCGCGAAGGAAGTGCATATGCGCATCGCCTCGCCGCCGACTCGCTCCTCCTGTTTTTACGGAGTGGACACGCCCGAAACCTCGAAATTGCTCGCCTCGCGCATGTCCGTGGAGGAGATGGCCCAGTTCATTCGCGTCGATTCGCTCGGCTTCCTGTCCATCGACGGTCTCTACCGGGCCGTCGGCCAGGTAAATCGCGACAACGGCCAACCGCAATTCTGCGACGCCTGCTTCACCGCGCAATACCCGACGCGCCTCGCCGATATGGAAGGCTCCGACAATGTCCGCACGCTGTCGCTGCTGGCCGGCGGCGGGCAGTAAAGCTTCCGAGCCCCTTCATCCTGAAGCCGAAAAATTGGAAGCGTCATTGACCGAGTGCGTCATATATGGCACGCTCAGTCTTGCTGGGGGTAGTGGCGTCCGGGGTTTGGATGTTTGAGGTTGTATTCTTTGCGACAGCTTCAGGCAGTGAACCGGTCTTGGATTGGCTCAGGACGCTCGACAAAGGAGAGAAAGCGGTCATCGGCGCAGATCTCCGAACTGTCCAGATCGGCTTTCCGTTGGGAATGCCTATTTGCAGGCCTTTGGGAACTGGCCTCTACGAAGTCCGAAGCAGCCTGCCTACCCGGAAGGAAGCCCGGCTGGTTTTCTTTCAGGACGGAAGTGATCTCGTGATCGTGGCTGGTTTTATCAAGAAAACTAGGGAAACGCCAAAAATCGAAATCGAAAGATCGAAAAGCCGCAAGAAGGAATATCTATCAAAATCGACCACCAATTGGCGATGAGCAACATGTCAAATTCGACGAATCCCCACAGAGGCTCGAGTCTCGATTCCTTTCTCGACGAAGAGGGAATAAAGGATCAGGCGACTTCTATCGCGGTCAAACGCGTGATCGCCTGGCAGCTTCAGCGCGCCATGGAAGACCAAAAGATAAGCAAGACCGACATGGCAGCCCGCATGTCCACCAGCAGGCGGCAGCTAAGCCGCGTGCTTAACCCGGATGACGACAATGTTACGCTCGAAACCTTGCAGAGAGCGGCTCACGCGCTCGGTCACTCGCTGCGACTTGAGTTGGTTTGACGTGATGAGCAAGTTCCTCAAAGCGCTGCCACAACCGGAGTTCCCAAAGCCAGCGACCGCAAAGGCAACGGAGGTCTTTGATCGGCAACGCCGCTGTGGAGCATCATGACCCCTGCCCCCAACCTCTCTAACCGCATCGCGGTCGTCACCGGTGCGTCTCGCGGCATCGGCTATTTCGCGGCAAAACATCTGGCCGCGGCCGGCGCGCATGTCGTCGCTGTTGCCCGCACCGTGGGCGGGCTCGAGGAACTCGACGACGAAATCAAGGCAGCGGGCGGCAGCGCGACGCTGGTTCCGCTCGATTTGACCGACATGGCCGGCATCGACAGGCTCGGCGGCGCGATCCACGAACGCTGGGGCAAGCTCGACATCCTCGTCGCCAATGCCGGCGTGCTCGGCGTCATCGCGCCGATAGGCCATGTCGAGGCAAAAGTCTTCGAGAAAGTCATGGCCGTGAACGTCACCGGCACGTGGCGGCTGATCCGCTCCGTCGACCCGCTGCTTCGCCTTTCCGACGCCGGCCGCGCCATCGTCGTCACCTCGAACGCGGCGCATTCCGCCCGCGCCTTCTGGGCGCCATACGCGGCGTCGAAGGCCGCCATCGAGACGCTCGCCCGCTCCTGGGCCGACGAAACGAAAAACCTGCCCTTGCGCGTCAACAGTTTTGATCCGGGCGCGACGCGCACCGCCATGCGCGCTCAAGCCGTGCCGGGCGAAAATCCCGAAACGCTGCCGCACCCTTCCGAGGTCGCTGCCAAAATTATCCCGCTGGCAAGCCCGGCGCTCACCGAAACCGGCCAGATCTATCAGGCTCGTCACAACCGCTTCGTGGCGCATCGCCAGCCAGAATAGTCGTTTCGTAGATTGTTCAGCGCCGTGCGATTTCCTCGATCAGCCCGGCCAGTTCACCGAGATGCACCACCTGCCTGAAGCGCGGCGTATCCACCGGAGCGTCGGCATGCTCGTAGGCCCAGGTCAGATCGTGCGGCACATAGACGCCCCAACTGCCCGCCTCGATCGCCGGCACGACATCCGACTTCAGCGAATTGCCGACCATCATGCTTTTCTCCGGGCCGTCGCCGTGGCGTTGAAAAATCCGCTCATAGGCGCTGGTGCTCTTGTCGCTGACTATCTCAACCGCCTGGAAAAACTCGCCCAGCCCCGATTGCGCGACCTTGCGCTCCTGATCGAACAGATCGCCCTTGGTGATCAGCAACAGCCGGTATAAGCCGGCCAGCGCCTCCAGGGTTTCCCGCGCATGCGGCAAGGTCTCGATCGGGTGGCCGAGCATGTCGCGGCCGATGCTTAGTATCCTGGCGATCACCGAAGCAGAGACGCGGCCTTCCGTCACCTCGATCGCTGTCTGGATCATCGACAGGGTGAACCCCTTGATCCCGAATCCATAGACGGCGATGTTGTGCCGCTGCGCCTGTTGCAGCCGCTGCGACAAATGATCGGCCTCGGCATGATCGGCCAGCAGTTCTACGAAGCGGCCTTCGGTCAGCTTGAAGAACTGCTCGTTCTGCCAAAGCGTGTCGTCGGCGTCGAAAGCGATGGTGGTCAGCACGGACATGCCTGATTTTATCCGCTCCCGGGCGGCCCTGCCAAGCGCCATCTCGCGGCAACGAAATCAATCCGGCAGCGTTGTCGGTTGCTGCGTTGCGTAGTTGGGGCTAGTCGGGCGCATGACCTTCGAACAATATCTGTCCTTTGGCGTCATCGCATTGATGATGGCAGCCTTCGTCCGGGGCAGGTTCCGCTACGATCTGGTCGCCGCCTGCGCCCTTCTGCTGGCGCTTGCCGTCGGCGTCGTGCCCTACGAAGCGGCCTTCACCGGCTTCAGCGACGACATCGTCATCATTGTCGGCAGCGCGCTTCTGGTCAGCGCCGGCGTGGCGCGTTCCGGCATCATGGAAGCGCTGATCCAGCGCTATGCGCCCAACCTGTCGAGCGTGCGGGCGCAATTGGCGCTGCTGGTCATCACGGTCACGATCCTGTCGGCCTTCGTCAAGAACATCGGCGCGCTGGCGATCATGATCCCGATCGCCTTCCAGTTTGCCCGAAAGTCGGCGGTCTCGCCCTCTGTCTTTCTGATGCCGATGGCGTTCGGCTCGCTGCTCGGCGGCCTGATGACGCAGATCGGCACATCGCCCAACATCGTCGTGTCGCGCATCCGCGAGGAGATCGGCGGGCAAGCCTTCACCATGTTCGATTTCACCGCCGTCGGCGCAACCCTCGCAGCCGTCGGCACGGTGTTCCTCGTTCTGTTCTACTGGCTCGTGCCGGCCCGCGCCAAGGAAGGCGGCTCGATCAACGAGGCGATCGACATCAAGAACTACATGACCGAGGCGCTGGTCGTCGCCGAATCGAGCGTCGTCGGTAAAAGCGTCGCGGATCTGGTGAAACTCGGTGGCGGCGAGGCGGTCGTCAGTTCCATCATCAGGGCGCGCGGCCTGCGCATCACGCCCTTTCCCGACGCGATCCTGCGCGAAGGCGACATCGTGCTGATCGAGGGCGACCCGGCGGCGCTCGACCGAATCGTCGCGCAAGGCAAGCTCAGCGTGACCGGAGACCGGGCGGACGCCGGCGGCGAAGGCGGCTCGACCGCGATCGAGGCGGTCATCGGCGCAAACTCGAGCCTGATCGGCTGGTCGGCCCAGCGCCTCGCGCTTTTCGACCGCTTCAACGTCAATCTGCTGGCGGTCAGCCGCAAGGGGGAACGGCTGACCGAAAGACTGGGCGCGATCACGCTTCGGCTCGGCGATGTCATCGTGCTGCAAGGAAATCCGCAGACCCTGCCCGAGAGCCTGCGGGAATTCGGCGCGCTGCCGCTGGCCGAAAGATCCATCCTGCTCGGCAGCGTGCGGCGTGGCATTGTTCCGGTCCTCATCCTCGCCGCCGCCATGGGCGCCACGGCGGTCGGCGTCCTGCCGGTTGCCATCGCGTTCTTCGGAGCAGCGGTGCTGATGGTCCTGTTCAGGGTCATTCCCATGCGGGAGATCTATTCGGCGGTCGACGGCCCCATTCTGATCATGCTCGCAACCCTGATACCGGTCAGCGATTCGCTGCGCCGCACCGGCGCTACCGATGTCATCTCGGCATGGCTGGCCGAAATCGGCGCGGGCCTGCCGCCGGTGGGCGCGCTCGCCCTGATCCTCGTCGTGGCGATGGCGGTGACGCCGTTCCTGAACAATGCCGCGACGGTGCTGGTCGTGGCTCCCATCGCCGCCGGCTTCGCCGCCAGTCTCGGCTATCGCCCGGAAGCCTTCCTCATGGCGGTCGCCATCGGGGCCGGCTGCGATTTCCTCACCCCGATCGGCCACCAGTGCAACACGCTGGTCATGGGTCCGGGCGGCTACCGCTTCAGCGATTATCCAAGGCTCGGCCTGCCGCTTTCCGCACTCGTCATCGCGGTAGCCGTGCCGATGCTGATGATTGTTTGGCCTTTGAATTGAGCAGTCGAACACGCGCTCGTGAGTAGCCGACCGTGCGGGACCGCCCTAGCTTTGCGTCGGACGGGTAATTTCATATCGGGAGGAAAGCCTATGAAAATCATTCTCACATCGATGGTCGCGCTGGCGGCTTGCCTGTCGCCGGCTGCCGCGCAGGATCAGGACACGACGATGAGCTTCTTCGTCACCAGCGCGGGACCCGGAAAAGGCGCCAATCTCGGCGGACTGGAAGGCGCAGACAATCACTGCAAGAACTTGGCGGAAGCCGCCGGCATGACCGTCGAAAAGACGTGGCGCGCCTACCTGTCGACCGACGAGGTCAATGCGAAAGACCGCATCGGCGCGGGTCCATGGTTCAACGCCAAGGGCGAGAAGATCGCCGACGATGTCGCTTCGCTGCATGGCGACGCCACGGGCATCACCAAACAGGCCGCGCTCGACGAAAAGGGCGAGGTTATCAACGGCCGGGGCGACGAGCCGAACCGCCACGACATCCTCACCGGCTCCATGCCGGACGGAACCGCCGCGCCGCAGACCTGCGAGAACTGGACCAGCGAAGGCGAAGGGGCGGCCATGGTCGGCCATCACGACCGCATGGGTCTCGACGATTCCGCGCCGGCGAAGTCCTGGAATTCATCGCACCCCTCGCGCGGCTGCGGCCAGGAAGCGTTGCGCGGCACCGGCGGCGACGGCCTGGTCTACTGCTTCGCGGCCAATTAGAGGTCGGCGCCGGTCGGCCGCCTGTCACATCCGGGCGGTCGGGCGGTGCGCGTCCGCCGAAACCGACAATTGCGGCTTCGTGTTGATCGTCTGGAAGACCACGCAATAGCGCTCGGTCAGCTTCAACAGGGCGTCGATGCGCTCTTGCGGCTCGTCGGTGTCGAGATCGAAGCGCAGCCTGATGGCGCGAAAGCCGACCGGCGCATCTTTCGCGACGCCGAGCGTGCCGCGAAAATCCAGATCGCCTTCCGCTTCCAGGCGCGCCCCGTCGAGCCTGAACTCCAGCGCGGTCGCCACCGCCTTCAGCGTCACGCCGGCGCAGGCGACCAGCGCTTCGAGCAGCATGTCGCCCGAACACAGCTCCAGGCCGGACCCTCCGGTGGCCGGATGCAGCCCGGCGACAGCCAGAGCGCGGCCGGTCTCGACCTTGCAGGCGATCGTCTGGTCGTCGATGGAACCGCGGGCGCGCAAGGTAATCAGCGCGCTGGCGGCGTCGTTGCGATAGGCATCCTTCAAAGGGGCCTGCATCGTCTTCAGTTCCGCCGCGTCCATCCGCTTCTCCTATTGCCCGCTGCTCTGCCCATCCATACCGCCTTCGCCGATGCTGGCACAGCCTTTTGCTCCTGACGCACGTTGACAGCGCTTGCCGTGTAGTCTGCCATGCCGCGATGACGGAACGAAACGATGCCTCGTCCGAGCGAACGCTGGGCGCGATCCTGGTCGCCGCGTCGGCGGTCGTGTTCGGGCTGGCGGGCGGTATGACCAAGCTGATCCAGGCCGACGTCATGACCATCACCTCCTGGCGCGGCCTCTTCGGCGGGCTGATCATCACCGCCTATGTGTTCTGGCGTCGCTCCGGCAATAGCGGCAACCTGAGGCTTGGTTGGCGCGGCTGGCTGCTGGCGGCGGTGGGCGCGGCGGCGAGCGTCGCCTTCATTTCGGCGTTCAAATACGGCTTCGTCGCCAACGCCGCGATCATCTACGCGACTGTTCCTTTCGCGGCGGCTATCCTCGCTTGGCTTCTGCTCGGCGAGCGGTTTCGTACGCAAACAATGCTCGCGGCCACGGTTTCGCTGATCGGAGTCGGGATCATGGTCTCGGCCGGCATTGCCGGCGGCAGTCCGCTTGGCGACGCTCTGGCGCTGCTGATGACCTGCCTCGCCGCGCTCTACATGGTCCTGATCCGGATGTTTCGCGACACGCCCGTGGTCTGGGCGGGCGCCGTCTCGGCGTTCATGCTCTTTGCGCTGGGCTGGCTGATCGCCGATCCGCTGGCGGTCACGCCGCGCGACATGATCCTGCTCGTCGCCTTCGGCACGTCATTCGCCTTCGCGGTCGTCCTGTGGACCGAAGGCGCGCGCTTGATTCCGGCAACCGAAGCCGGACTGCTCGGCTCGGCCGAAGTGCCGGCCGCGATTTTCTTCGCCTGGCTGATGCTCGGCGAAGTGCCGCCGGCGACAAGCGTGATCGGCGGCGCGATCGTGCTTGCGGCCGTGCTGACGCATGCCGGGCTGGACTGGCGCAGGGCCCGGCGCGGGAAATCGAGGCGAGACAGGGTTGAAGCGGAGCCGCTCCATCCCGCGCAATAGGTTGCGAGGTCGCGCTATTTTTTTGCCGCGCGCGCGGGCTTCTTGGCGGGCTTGGGCTTCTCGGCCTCGGCAGCGAGATCGGCCGCTTCCTTCGCCAGCCGCAGTTCCTTGAGCTTGCTCGTCTTGGCGCGTCGCGCGTGGTCTTCGGCCGCCGTTTCGGCAATCGCCTTCTGGCGCTGCGTCGACGCTTCCTCCGATTTCTTGAACCGGGAATCGGCGCGGGCGCGGGCGGTATCCTTGAAACTTTCCACCAAGTGATTTATTCCAATCCGTTAATCGGTTATTTCC
>JBGTLX010000256.1:0-5240 GCA_041743855.1 Rhizobiaceae bacterium
AAAAGGGGGGCGTGGACCCAAGCGATTGGCACGTCACGTGGCGGAAGAACGAGCAAAATCCATTGCTTGGCCGATGATCGCGGCAGACCGGTCGCCTTCGCGCTGACGCCTGGAAACGTCGCCGACATCACCATGGCAATCCCATTGCTGAAGGCGATTGCACCTCCAAAGCGGCTGCTCGCCGACAAGGCCTATGACGCCGACAGCCTGCGCAACTGGCTCAAGCGCGCCAAGGTCAAAGCCGTTATCCCGTCCACGGCAGCGCGTCGAACGCCCTATCCCCTGGACAGAAAGGCCTATCGCCGCCGCAATGTCATAGAACGTCTGTTCTGTAAGCTCAAAAACTGGAGACGTATCGCAACCCGATATGACCGTCTCGCACAGAACTACCTATCCGCACTTGCCCTCGCGGCTATCATTTCAGCATGGTGCTGAATGAGTCCCCAACCTAGAGGACGCCATCGGCGAGACCGGAATTGCCAGTTTTCCGATGCGCTGCAGTATCCAACCAGAAACGAACGGGTTCAGTCTGGCCACTGTCGAGGAATCCTGCGCTGCGCTGTCCGGGGTGTTTTTCGAGCGGTCCAACTGAGGCCGATGTAGCGCACGCCTGTAACGCAGGGGCTTCAACTGCCTTCGATTTCATCGGACGCATTTGTTTTGGATGTTGGTTGTGGAGAAGATTGGAAGATGCGCTGGCTGTCGCTGGTCCAGGGGAAGTCGATCAAGGAGATCTGTCGCGAGCTGCGGATCTCGCGCAGCTGTGCGATCTGGCTACTCAGCGGGCCGGGCCATAGTATCGGCCGGCGACCTTGCGATCCACCAGAGAAAAAGCGGAGGCGATATTTTCGCCTGAATACGCTCGGTGTGTTGCACAGGGTCGCCTCCATGCGGCCATCAGTTGGACACCTCGAAAAACCTCCCGGACCCAAAAAAGCGATGCGGATTTGGGTGAATTGATTCTGATCCGTTCTCGCTCCGATTCCTTTGCGTTCTCACGGAAGGTCGCTCCGAAATTGCCAACCGGAAGTTTTTCGAGGTGTCCAGTTGATATGACGTCCATAGACACCCCGCAGGTCCCGCGGTAGTGAACTCAAAATACGAACCGTGTACCTGCAAGATCCGGCTTTGATGCGCCGTCAACGCTCGTCGTGGGCTTTGTCGTTTCGGATCGGCTTCATTGGGCTTTGTTGGCCTGTATCACCGCCGAGACGGCTTTCGGCATTGCGCCGCTTCAATCGAGCAACAGTGGCAGATCCATTTCAATGGTTCCGAAGTTCATGGCGATGGACCCACTTTTGGCGGCATCAGGCGCCAGGGCCGCAGTCGATGCTGCGCGGTGGATTGTCGGAACGTCGACCCATATTCCTGCTAAGGTCGCGCAGGGCGGTGCGCAAGCCCTCCTCTATAACAGGGTGGTAGAATGGCATATCCAGCGCGGTTTCCACGTCCATCCCGGCCTGAACCGCCCAGGCCACCACATGGGCCAGATGCTCGCCCCGCGGGCAGACCATCTCCGCGCCAAGCAGTCGGCCCGTGCCGCGCTCGCCGTAAATCCGCAGCAACCCGCGGTTCTTGCCTAGCACGCGCGCGCGACCCTGATCGGCAAAATCCACCTCGCCCGTTGCGAAGTCGCGCGAGGCCCTGGATAAATCGGCGAACGACGTGCCCACGGTGGCGATGTCGGGATCGGTGAACACGATGCCCAGAGGCGTCCGGCGGGGATGCGTCAAAACCTGTGGAAACCGCCCGGCATTGTCACCCGAAATTCGGCCGTCGTCGGCGGCTTCGTGCAGCAGCGGGATACGGGCGGCAACATCGCCCGCGAAAAAGATATGGGTGCCCTCCGCCTGCATCGTCAGCGGATCGATATCCGGCAAGCCCCTGTCATCGAGCGTGAGGCCGGAAGCGTTGAGGTCGAGACCGTTGAGCGCGGGCGCCCGTCCCGTCGCGGCCAAAAGCCAGTCGAACCGCTCCTCCAGCGTCGTGCCGCCTTCATTAAACCGCACAACCACGGTGTTGCCATCGCGCGCGATATCCAGCACGTCGGCGTCGGGGTCGAACGGCAGATTGACGCCGATTTCTGTAACGGCGGCTTCGCGCACCGCGGGGTCGCTCAACGGGCCGACGCCACCCCCCTTGCCGAACAGCCGAACCCTCACACCAAGCCGGGACAGCGCTAGCGCCATTTCCAGGCCAATGGACCCGCCTCCGAAGACCGCCACCGCGCCCGGCAGATCGGCCCAGCCGAATACGTCGTCACTGACGAGCAATCGGTCGCCCACTGCGTCGAACACGCCGGGGCGGACCGGAACTGAGCCGGTGGCGATGACAATGCGCCCAGCGCGCACCGCCTCGCCATTTTCGAGTCGCAAGACATGCGGAGTTTCGAACCGTGCGTGGCCCTTCAGTCGGTGACCGGGATTAATGCCTTCAACGGTCTCAAGCACAAAGCCGACAAAGCGGTCGCGCTCACGCCGCACCCGGTCCATCACCTCGACCCCGTCGATGCGCCGCGCGGGGGCGTGAACGCCGAAACCGGCGGCCTCCCTCACCGCTTCGGCCGCCTGCGCCGCCGCGATCAGCAGCTTCGAGGGCATGCAGCCGACCCGTGCGCAGGTCGTGCCATAGGGCCCGCCTTCGATCAGCACGAGATTGTCGGTATGCTTGCGAGCCGCGCGCCAGGCCCCCATGCCGGCCGTGCCAGCGCCGATGATGGCGACATCTACCTCGCGCATGGGCATCAGTCCACCCGCCAGCCGTGGCTGACCAAGATGCTCTGCCTGGTCAGCGCGTTGCTTGGGAAGGTGGCGAGGAACAACGCCGTGTACGCGACATCCTCGACCGTCGTGAATTCATCGTCGACGGTCTCGCCCGGCATCAACTTGTTGACGACTTCCTCCTCTGAGATCCCGAGATCCGTCGCCTGATCGGGGATCTGCATCTCGAGCAGCGGAGTCTTCACGAGCCCCGGGCAGATTGCGTTGGTCCGCACGCCCTTTTTGCCGTCCTCCTTGGCGATGGTCGGCGCGAGCCCGAGGATGCCGTGTTTGGTGGCGGCGTAAGGCGCCTTGAGCGCTGAGGCCTCCTGCGGATGGACCGAGCCCACGTAAAGGATCGTGCCGGACCTCTGCTTGTACATCTGCGGCAGCACGGCTTTCGATGTCAGGAACACTCCGTCTAGATGGGTGGATACGACCTTGCGCCACTGGTCGTAGGTGAAGTCCTCAACCCGCTTCACCATCGGGATGCCGGCGTTGGAGACGAGGACGTCCACCCGGCCATATGCTTTGAGACGTTGCTGACGCCGCGTTGCACGGCGTCGAGGTCGGTCACATCAATGTTGACGCCCATGAGTTCGCCGCCGAGCGAGGCGGCTGCCTTTTCGCCGCGTCGAGGTCGATATCTGCGATCGCCACCTTGCGCCGGCTGCGGCGAAGCATTTTGCCATTTCATGGCCGACGCCACTGCGCCGCCGGTAGTGATGCAGATCTTGCCGTCGAGTTTCATGGTGTTGGCGCCCAATCAATGCCAAGCCCGAGATGAGACGGGGACGATCATGTCAGGCCTCCAACTGGCCCGCGGATCGGATAGTCATTTCCTGAATAGATCAGCGGACGAAAATTGTCAGTGATCCGTCGCCTTCAACATCGGCGGCGACTACGGCTCCAAGTTGAGTGTCTTTCGCGGCAAGCTCGCTCATCACAGACTGGTTTGCCGATAGTACTGAGCGCAGCTGCTCGATACCCTTTTCATGCTCCAGCAGGGCTGTTTTAAGCACTTCGCTTTTGGCGCCCCGGAAAACAATCGAGATGTTGACTATGTTGATGTTTGCTCCACTCTTCAAATCCCCCCATTTGTCGGCAACCGTCGAGGAATTTGCCATCAGGCCCACAATCTGATCAATGCCCGAGCCTGCATCGATCGCTTTTTCGGAGCGGCTTATTTCGTCATTCTCCTGTGGAGCACTGCTTTGGTCCGGTAATGCGCCGGGGGGAATGATCGGCATGGTTCCGACGTCTGGCGCCGGTTCCACCAGTTCCTGATCACCTATTCTGGGCGGCCGCAGAACGCCGTTACAACGATCCAGTTGTTCCGACAGTGACTCGGTGTTTGCGTCCTTTCCAGTCGCAACTCCCAGGTCAGCGCGACAGCCTTCAGAAGGCGAGTCGTTTGGACCGCCTTGCTGATTCGGTTGTGAAAAAGCGTGCATCGACATTAACGCGATTAGAAATGCTGTGCCCGATAGAAGGGTTTTCGTTTTCACTGCCTTACCTCGCGCGCGAGTTTTCGCCAATTAATTGCGCCTCCTTTGTAAACAGCCGTTTTGCCCGATCGTTCCCTTCCGCAAACACGGTTCCGAAGCCGTCATTTCCAAATCTGCAGTTTATCCCACCGTGGATCGTGAAAAACCAACCCGGATGGCCGTGATCGTATCAAGCCCTCCATGAAATTCGGAGAGCGACACTCACCTCTGATTTCGTTGTCGTCGAACATCCCAATTCTCAAATCGAACGCTTCACCAGCGCGCGGAGGCTGAGGCCCTGGACGACGATGGTAAACAGCACCACCGCGTAAGTTGCTGCAAGAAGAGCCGGCTTTTCCTCGACCTCGGGCAAGGATAATGCAAGCGCGATCGAGATGCCGCCTCGAAGCCCGCCCCAGGTCAGGACAGGGATAGTGCCGGGTACGAAGTCCATGCGCGACCGAAGGGCGGTCACAGGGATTGATACAGCCAAGAAGCGCGCAATCAGCACCAGTGGCACGCTCGAAATGGCAAGCCAGGCGAAAATCGGATCGAAGCGGAGAACCAGCACCTCCAATCCGATCAGCAGGAACAGGACGGAATTCAGGATTTCATCCCCTAGCGTCCAGAATGAGGCCGGCCGAATTCAGAAGGGCGGGCAACTCGCTTCGATAAGCGCCGATATGCAGGACGACCAGAACAGGGGCGGAAAGCGTAGCCGGCAAAGCGGCGGCTCAGAAAGGATTGCTCTTCCAGTAGCCCGCCCTGAGAGCCCCATCTGTTCTTCAATCGCGACGCGGCGGGCGGCGCGGCAATTTATGCCGCGAGGCCGCGCCTGAACCGTCCGCGTTGCCCCCCTATTTGGGAGCAGTCGGTTTCGCGAATTGGATGTTGCGCCGCAGCAATCACTTCGTCTAATACTCTCCGCATCATCTGGACCCGGTGTAATTCCGGGTGGCTCTTTCGGCCGCCGATCCGCCGGACAACGAAAACG
>JBGTLX010000257.1:0-3736 GCA_041743855.1 Rhizobiaceae bacterium
CGGTCGCCGAGCGTCATCGGCTTGCCGTCCGGCGCGTTGAAGGCGAGCGTGGTCAACGATTGCGGCGGGTCGGCCGGCAACATGGCCGCGACCTGCCCGGTCGCCGCGGCGGCGACGGTTTTCGCCGTCTGAGCCTTGGCCGAGCAGGCGGCTTCAGCTGACGGATCACCTACAGCGACGATCTCGGAGCCGGCCGTGTTGCCAGACAAGGTTGTGCTGACATATACCGCGACGGCGCCCGCGAGCGCGCCCGCTACGGCCGCAATCAGCAGCATGCGGCCTGCCGGAAGAAGCTTTTTCTGATCTGCCATATCGAACTCCAGCGTCCGGTTATCACGATGAGCGACGACAAGACCAGCAACCGGATGTGGGGCGGACGATTTGCCTCGGGTCCGGCGGCGATCATGGAGGCCATCAACGCCTCGATTTCGTTCGACAGGAAACTCTACGCCCAGGACATCCGCGGCTCGCTTGCTCACGCCGAAATGCTGGCGCAGACGGGCATAATTTCGGGCGCCGATCAACAACAGATCGCTCACGGCCTGAACACGATATTGAGTGAGATCGAAAGCGAAGCGTTCGAATTCTCGACGAAGCTCGAGGACATTCATATGAACATCGAGGCGCGGCTGGCCGAACTGATCGGTCTGGCGGCCGGACGGCTGCACACGGCCCGCTCGCGCAACGACCAGGTAGCCGTGGATTTTCGCCTCTGGATCAAGGACGAGTGCTTTCGCGTCGCCGAGGCGCTGAAAGGCCTGATCGCGGCGTTTCTCGAACGCGCGGACGAGCATGCGGCGACGATCATGCCCGGCTTCACCCATCTCCAGACGGCGCAGCCGGTCACCTTCGGCCATCATTGCATGGCCTATGTCGAGATGTTCTTCCGCGACTTTTCACGCGTGCGCGACGCCATCGCGCGCATGGACGAGTGTCCGCTCGGCGCCGCCGCCCTTGCCGGCACCGGTTTCCCCATCGACCGGGCGATGACGGCAAGGTCGCTCGGCTTCCGCGAGCCGACCCGCAATTCGCTGGACAGCGTGTCGGACCGCGATTTCGCGCTGGAATTTCTTGCCGTCGCCGCGATCACGGCCATGCATCTGTCGCGTCTGGCGGAAGAAATCGTCATCTGGTCGACGCCGCAATTCGGCTTCGTCAAACTTTCCGATTCCTATTCGACCGGCTCGTCGATCATGCCGCAGAAAAAGAACCCGGACTCGGCCGAACTGGTGCGCGCCAAGACTGGCCGCGTCAACGGCCATCTGATCGGGCTTCTGACCGTGATGAAAGGCCTGCCGCTGACCTATTCCAAGGACATGCAGGAAGACAAGGAAGCCGTCTTCGACGCCGCCGAGACGCTCGATCTGATGCTGGCCGCGATGACCGGCATGGTGCGCGATCTGACGGTCAACGTGCAGGCGATGAAAAAGGCCGCCGGCTCGGGTTATTCGACCGCGACCGATCTGGCCGACTGGCTGGTGCGCGAACTCGGCCTGCCGTTTCGCGATGCGCATCATGTCACCGGCAGGGTAGTCGCCCTGGCGGAATCGAAAAAGCTCGGCCTCGAAAGGCTGTCGCTGGCCGATCTCCGAGCGATCCATGACGGCATCACCGAAGATGTTTTTTCGGTGCTCTCCGTCGAAAAATCCGTCAAAAGCCGGACCTCCTTCGGCGGAACCGCGCCGGCCGAGGTCAAAATGCAGATCCGCACCTGGAAGAAGCGCCTGAAGACCCTTTAGGGCAGGTGCAATGGCCGCAAAACTTCGCTAAAAGCGGCGAACTGGTATTTCTGGCGAGGGTTCGATGGCCGCAAGCAAGATCTTGGTGACTCTGGCGCTTTTAACCGCATTGACTGCGCTATCGGCCTGCGGCCGCAAAGGCGACCTGGACACTCCGTACGAGGCGCAGATTCAGGCGCGCAAGGAAGCCGAGGAAGCGAAAGAACCGCTGCCGCCGGAGCCGGTAAAACCGGAAAAAGACAAGCCGTTCGTCCTCGACCCGCTGCTTTGAGCAGTCTCTCCGGAATCCAAGACGTGAACCATTTCGACTATCGCGGCGGCGTCCTCCATGCCGAGGACGTTGCCATTGCCGACATCGCCGCGTCCGTCGGCACGCCCTTCTACTGCTATTCGACGGCGACACTGACCCGGCACTACACTGTCTTCGCTGGGGCGTTCGCCGATCTCGACGCGCTGGTCTGCTACGCCCTGAAGGCCAATTCCAACCAGGCGGTGCTGAAGACGCTGGCAAAACTCGGCGCAGGCGCCGACGTGGTGTCGGAAGGCGAATTGCGGCGCGCGCTTGCCGCCGGCATACCATCGAAAAAGATCCTGTTCTCCGGCGTCGGCAAGACCGCGCGTGAGATGGATTTGGCCCTCGGGGCCGGCATCCTCTGCTTCAACGTCGAATCCGAACCGGAACTGGACCTCCTGTCGACACGGGCCGCGACACTCGGCAAGACCGCTCCGGTGTCGCTGCGCATCAACCCCGATGTCGACGCAAAAACCCACCGAAAAATCTCGACCGGCAAGGCCGAAAACAAGTTCGGCATTCCGTGGCGCGACGCCCGCGCCGTTTACGCCCGCGCGGCCAGATTGCCCGGCATTCGCGTCGTCGGCATCGACACCCATATCGGCAGCCAAATCACCGATCTGCAGCCCTTCGACGACGCCTTCGCGCTGCTCGCCGATCTCGTCGGCACGCTGCGCTCCGACGGCCACGCCATCGAACACATCGATCTCGGCGGCGGCCTCGGCATCCCCTACCGCGCCGACAACGACCCGCCGCCACTGCCCGACGCCTATGCGGCGATCGCCAAGAAGCATGTGACGAAGCTCGGTCTGAAGGTGATGTTCGAGCCGGGCCGCCTGCTCGTCGGCAATGCCGGCATTCTCGTGGCGCAGGTAATCCATGTGAAGGAAGGCGACGCGAAGAATTTCCTGGTCGTCGACGCCGCCATGAACGATCTGATCCGCCCGACCCTCTACGACGCCTTTCATGATATCAGGCCCGTAACGCAGGCCTCGATCGAGGCGCCGCGCACGATCGTCGATGTCGTCGGCCCGGTCTGCGAAACCGGCGATTTTTTGGGCCTCGACCGCGATTTGCCGAGGCTGAAGGCGGGCGATCTGATCGCGGTGGGCACGGCCGGCGCTTATGGCGCGGTCCAGGCCGGCACCTACAATTCGCGGCTGCTCGTGCCGGAAGTGCTGGTCGACGGCGACCGCTTCCATGTGGTGCGCCCGCGCCTCTCGTATGACGATCTGATAGGGCTCGATTCGATTCCCGACTGGCTGTGACCCCTCCCCCTTGAGGGGAGGGTGCCGAGCGAAGCGAGGCGGGTGGGGTTGCCCACCATATGCTCGATCCCCCAATCACGTTTTCGCCAGCGGCCTCGTCTTCGCCGCGATTGATGCTATTCTTGCGCCTGACGGTTGCGCCGCGCGCGCCTGCGCGTGCGAATGGAAATAGCCTGGAAGAGCCGATGACGGACACGCCGACGAAACCTGCCGGTTGGAGCGCTCCCGGACGCCTCGCCCGCACGAGGCTATCGATCCGCGCTGCTATGACCGTGGAGCGCGGCTGGCCGCTGGTCCTGCCGCTCGTCGTCGTCGTCAGCCTTTTCCTCAGCCTCTCGTGGCTCGGAATTTTCCGGATTATTCCCGATGTGGCGCGCCTGCCGGCGAGTCTCGTCCTGACGCTGGCAGCCCTTGCCGCGCTCTATCCGCTGCGCTTC
>JBGTLX010000258.1:0-13261 GCA_041743855.1 Rhizobiaceae bacterium
CGCGAAATGTCGAGCACCGCGCCCAAAATCGTCTCAACCGATTCGAGCGAGGATTCGATGTTGGACGCCGCCTCGCCGCTGGCGCCTTTGCCCGCCTTCTCGATCAGCGAGGCGCAATAGAGCCGGGCGGCGTTGAGCGGCTGCAAGATGTCGTGGCCGGCCGCGGCCAAAAACCGCGTCTTGCCGAGATTGGCTTCTTCGGCCAGCATCTGCGCCTGCGCCAGTTCCTCGTTGACCAGGGTCAGTTCGGCCGTGCGCCGCTGCACCCGCTGCTCCAGCGATTCATTGGCGCTTTTCAGCGCCAGATCGGATTCGACGCGGGCGGAGATGTCGGCGTAGGTCGCGACGATGCCGCCGTCGGGCATCGGGTTGGAGCGCAGTTCGATGGTGCGGCCGCTGGTCTTCAGCGCCAATTGCCAGGGGCTGCCGAAATTGGTCAGCCGGTTCAGCGTCGCGATCCGCGCCTCCGGCTCGATGTCGCCGCGCTGGGCGAGGAAGCGCAGGATCTGGTCGAGCGAGACGCCGACCTGGCCCATCTCGTCGGGCAGATCGAGCAGCGCCCGATATTGCCGGTTCCAGCAGGTGAGGCGGAAATCCTGGTCGAAGACGGTGATGCCCTGTTCCATCTGGTCGAGCGCGATCTGCAACAGGTCGCGATTGTGCTGCAGTGCCTCGGTGGCGTCGTCGAGCAGCCGGAACGCGTCCTTCGAGGCTGAATCGGAACGCTTGAACAGGAGCGACAGGATGAGCCGCGCCGATGAGGAGCCGACGGCGCTGGCCAGAAGCTGCTCGGAGAAGCGGATGACGTCCATGCCCGCGGGTTCGTGGCCGATCAGCCTGTCGCCGCTGGATTTTTCAAAGGTCTGAAACGAGCGTTCGGTGCGCTCGACCCCGAGATAGCGGGAGATCGTGTCCTTGAGGTCGTTGACCGTGATGGCCGTGCGAAAGCGCTTGAGATTGGGCATGGGGTTGGCGTCGCGCGGCACGAAGACCGATGCCTGGATGCGCTCCAGCGGCACCGACGCGCGCGACAGCGATCCGAACACGAGGAACAGGAGATTGATTGACAGGCTCCAGAGGACGCCGTGGTTCAGCGGCTCGGCCTCGGTGCCGAACAGCGCCTGCGGCCGCAGCGCCTCAATGCCGAACGGGCCGTCGGCGAGCAAGGGAAGGGCCGGGTCGGCGAGCGAGGGGAACAACAGCGTGTAGGACCACACGGCGATGCCCGCCGCCATGCCGAGAGCTGCGCCCCGCGCATTGGCCCGCCGCCAGATCAGCCCGCCGAAAAAGGCCGGCGCAAATTGCGCGATTGCAGCGAACGACATCAGCCCGATCGACGCCAGCCGGGCATTGTTGGTGCTCTCGCGGTAGTAGAGGAAGGCCACGAACAGGATGATGAAGATCGACGCGCGCCGCACGTTCAGGATCAGGCTCGACCAGTCCTCGGTCTCCGACGCCTCGGTTTTCAGAAGCCGCCTGACGAAGAGCGGGATGACCAGATCGTTGGAGACCATGATCGACAGCGCCACGCTGGCCACGATCACCATGGCGGTCGCAGCCGACAGGCCGCCGATGAAAGCCGCCATGGCGAGCAGATCGTGACCGCGCAGCAGCGGCAGCGACAGAACGTAGAGATCGCTGCTGGTTTCGTTGCCGACCAGCGCCAGTCCGGCCAGCGCTATCGGCAGGACGAACAGATTGATGGCGACCAGATAGAGCGGAAACACCCAGGTCGCGGTTCTAAGTTCGGTCTCGCTGCGATTTTCCACGATCATCACGTAGAATTGCCGCGGCAGCATGATGATGGCGAAACCGGAGAGCACTGTCAGAACGAGCCAGGTTCCGAGCGATGTGCGAAAGGCAAGCGCGTCCTGGACATTCTGATTGACTGAAATCGCCTCGATCAGGCCGGCCGGACTGTCGAAGAGGAAAAACACCGCGAGGATGCCGACGGCCAGAAACGCCGCCAGCTTGACCACGGATTCGACCGCCACCGCGAGAACCAGCCCGTCCTGATGTTCGGTGGCGTCGGCGTGCCGCGTGCCGAAGAGCACGGCAAATAGCGCCAGCAGCATCGCGATGATCAGCGAAATGTCGCTGACGAAGAAATCGAAGGACGGCGGCGCGCCGCTGTAGTGCTCGACCATCAGGCTGACCGAACCGGAGATCGCCTTCAGTTGAAGCGCGATATAGGGAACTGCGCCGACCGTGGCGATCAGCGTCGCGATCGAGGCTACGGCAAAGCTCTTGCCGTAGCGCGCGCCAAGGAAGTCGGCGATCGAAGTGATCTTTTCGGCCTTGGCCAGGCGAATGATGCGCCCGAGCAGCGGAAAGCCGAAGATGAATACCAGCACAGGGCCGATGTAGATTGCGAGAAATTCGAGGCCGCGCTCCGACGCCAGGCCGACGGAACCGAAAAAGGTCCAGGACGTGCAGTAGATGGCGAGGCTGAGCGCGTAGATGTAAGGGCGCGGTCTGCCCGGCCCGCGTCCGACCGAGCGGCGGTCGCCGAGGCTCGCAATTGCGAACAGCAGCGTCACGTAGGCTACTGCGATGATGGCGACGACCCAGCCCTGCACGCCTTAGCTTCCTCCTTGTCGGCGCTTCCGACCATCGGACGGAAGAACGCAATCACAGCCTGACGCCCTTGTCCACAGCAGCGTCTGCCGCGCTCCGCGCCAGTCGTGATTTTCGAGTTGGGCAACGGTTGAAGTCTGGTTATGGTGCAGCGCGGTAGCGCGAACGGTGCAGGCTCGAAAACAGAGGGGACATCATGCTGAGGGAATTTCAGGAATTCATCGCCAAGGGCAATGTCATGGACCTTGCCGTCGGCATCATCATCGGCGGCGCCTTCGGCCTGATTGTTTCGTCGCTTGTGGCGGATCTCATCATGCCGATCGTCGGCGCGATTTTTGGCGGCTTCGACTTTTCCAACTATTTTATTCCGCTGTCTTCGACGGTCACGGCGGACTCGCTCGACGAGGCGCGAAAGCAGGGCGCGGTGTTCGCCTACGGCAATTTCCTGACGGTGCTCATCAATTTCCTGATCCTTGCCTGGATCATCTTCCTGATGGTCAAGGCCGTGAACAAACTGCGCAAGCGGCTTGAGAGAGAGAAGCCGGTCGATCCCGTAGCGCCTCCGCCCGACCTCGCCGTCCTGATGGAGATCAGGGACCTTTTGGCCCGCAGGCCTGCTTAACGGCGTTTCCGAAGTCCCGGTTGGGCCAGCCGGGATTTCGATTTCGGGCGCCGCCAAAACAGGATAGGAACCGTCTGCTGCAATCCGGACGGACCCTCCATGCATCTGATCGAAAGTCTGCGCCCCGAGGCTCGCGCCGCTCCCGTGAGCGGCATCGAGGCGGTCGCCACCTACGGCCATGGCCGGCAGGGTCTCATTCCGCTGTGGTCGGGCGAGGGCGACCTGGCGACGCCCGATTTCATCAACGCCGCCGCCATGCGCGGTCTGGCCGCCGGCGAAACCTTCTACACATGGCAGGGCGGCATCCCCGAATTGCGCCAGGCGCTGGCGCACTATCACACGCGCCATTTCGGCATGAAGTTTTCGGAAGACGAGTTCATCGTCACCATCGGCGGCATGCAGGCGATCCAGCTTGCCCTGCAGGCGACGGTGGGGGCCGGCGACGAGGCGATCTACCTGACGCCGGCCTGGCCGAACTTCGAAGCGGCGGTGGGCATTGGCGGCGGCATGCCGGTTCCCGTCGGGCTTGAAGCGTCCGACAATGGCTGGCTGTGCGACGTGGCAAAGATCGAGGCGGCAATCACGCCCGCTACGCGTGCGATCTTCGTCAACACGCCGTCAAACCCGACCGGCTGGACGGCAGACCGGGACACGCTGCTGGCCATCCTCGATCTGGCGCGCCGGCATGGCCTGTGGATCATCGCCGACGAGATTTACACGCTGTTCCACTTCGGCGGCCGGCGCGCCGCGTCCTTCATGGACATAGCCGACGCGGAAGACCGCATCCTCTATGTCAACACGTTCTCAAAAAACTGGGCGATGACCGGCTGGCGTGTTGGCTGGCTGCGCGCGCATCCCTCGCTCGGCCGCATGTTCGAGAATCTGGTCCAGTATTCGTCGTCGGGCGTCGCTTCTTTCCTGCAGCGCGGGGCGATCGCCGCGCTCGACGAGGGCGACGCCTTTCTGGCCTCGCAGATCGAACGCGCGCAGGCCGCGCGCGATCTGGTGTGCCGCATATTGGGCGATACGGGCCGCGTGCATTTCAGCGTGCCGCCCGGCGCGTTCTACCTGTTCCTCACCGTCGATGGCGTCACCGACGTCCGGCAGGCCGCATTCGACATTGTCGACAAGGCCAATGTCGGCCTTGCGCCGGGCACCGCTTTCGGGCCCGGCGGCGATAAATATCTACGCCTTTGCTTCCACCGGAGACTGGATCAGGTGGAAGAGGCGGCGAACCGGCTGGCGGGCTGGATCAGGACTGTTTGAGGATTTTTTTAGCAATGCGTCCTTCGAGGCTCGCCCGCAAGCGTTCTAAAATTTTATCGTCTGCTTGCCAGGGCTCGCAACCTCAGGATGAGGGAGGTCGCACTGGCCGACGGTAAGCATCGAAGGCTCCGGGCTTAATCATCCGGAAAAGGGAGCGTACCAATCTATGTCATCTCGAAGATTGAGCGATGCTCACATCGTGTGAACGAGTGAGGCTGCGCCTCATCATCCAAGAAGCTGGGCCCTACCTCCCTCATCCTGAGGTGCGAGCGGAGCGAGCCTCGAAGGACGCACCAATAGCCTTCACCCACCCGATTTGGGCACCAGCAGCGGAATGATCCGGTCCGATTTCGCCACCGCCGGGCGGCCCGCGTCGCCGTAGGAAATGCCGAGCGCATCCCAGGTCTCGACAAGCGCCGCTTGCAAGCCGTCGATCAGCGCATCGTCGTGGAACGGTGTCGGCGTGATGCGCAGGCGCTCGGCGCCGCGCGGCACGGTCGGATAGTTGATCGGCTGGATGTAGATACCGTGGACGCCGAGCAGGCGGTCGCTCGCCATCTTGCAAAGTTCCGGATCGCCGACCGCGACCGGCACGATATGCGTGTCCGAAGGCATGACCGGCAGGCCGGCGGATCCCAGAACCTTCTTCGTGCGCGCGACCTGCCGCTGCTGCGCGTCGCGCTCGGCCGTCGACTGCTTGAGATGGCGGATGGAAACCGTCGCCGCGGCCGCGATCGCCGGCGGCAAAGCGGTGGTGAAAATGAAGCCCGGCGCATAGGAGCGGACGGCGTCGACAACGGCGGCGGTGCCGGCGATATAGCCACCCAGCGTGCCGAAGGCTTTGGCCAACGTGCCTTCGATGACGTCGATGCGGTGGGCAAGGCCTTCCCGTTCGGTGATGCCGCCGCCGCGCGCGCCATACATCCCAACCGCATGGACCTCGTCGACATAGGTCATGGCGTTGTACTTTTCGGCGAGGTCGGCGATTGTTTCGATCGGCGCAATGTCGCCATCCATCGAATAGACGGATTCGAAGACGATCAGCTTGGCCCGTTCGCGTACGGCCGCGCGCAGCAGGCTTTCGAGATGGCCCACGTCGTTGTGCCGGAACACTTTCTTTTCCGCGCCTGAACGCCGCACGCCCTCGATCATCGACGAATGGTTCAACTCGTCCGACAGGATCAGGCAATCGGGCAGGAGCTTGGCGATGGTCGAGATCGACGCCTCGTTGGAGACGAAGCCCGACGTGAACACCAGCGCCGCCTGCTTGGCGTGCAAATCGGCAAGCTCAAGCTCCAGTTCGACCAGCGGGTGGTTGGTGCCGGAAATGTTGCGGGTACCGCCGGCGCCCGAGCCCATGCGGCCGGCCGTCTCCTGAAAGGCCGCGACCACATCGGGATGCTGTCCCATGCCGAGATAGTCGTTCGAGCACCAGACGGTAATTTCCTCGGTTCGGCCGTTGGCGCGCCACAGCGCGCGGGGGAACGAGCCGGCGATGCGCTCGAGATCGGCGAACACCCGGTAGCGGCGCTCGGCGTGGACCTGATCGATCGCTTCCTCGAAGAAACGCTGATAGTTCATGCGGCGACCCTGTTGACGGTTCTCATATAAAGTCTGCGCCATGGCGCGTCCATGTCGGGCGTCCGGGCAAAATGCCACGCCCGGGCTAACCATTGCGGGCGAATTTTAGTCCCTGTCGGCGCCGGCCGGTGGACAGACAGTCGGTCCTTCCGGTAACCGGGCGATGTCTCCGAAAAAGCTTGGCGGTTTCGGGCCGGTTGCGGCATCGTGGCGACAAATGGATTGCGGCCTCGGAGTTTTGCATATGAGCGTATTGGTGACCGGCGGGGCGGGCTATATCGGCAGCCACATGGTGTGGGAACTGCTCGACAGCGGCCAGTCCGTCGTCGTTCTCGACCGTCTGTCCACCGGCTTCGAATGGGCTGTCGCCCCCGAAGCGGCGTTCGTGGAGGGCGACATCGGCGATATTCGGCTGGTCGACCGCCTGATCGCAGAGCACAATGTCGATGCGATCATCCATTTCGCCGGTTCCCTTCTGGTGGCGGAATCCGTTGCCGACCCGCTGACTTATTTCGACAACAACACCTGCAAGACGCGCGGCCTGATCGAGGCTGCGGTGCGCGGCAAG
This sequence comes from Rhizobiaceae bacterium, assembly GCA_041743855.1. Taxonomy (GTDB): domain Bacteria; phylum Pseudomonadota; class Alphaproteobacteria; order Rhizobiales; family Rhizobiaceae; genus JBGTLX01. Next base: position 6,615 of record JBGTLX010000258.1, read on the forward strand.
GTTCCGCATTTCATCTTCTCATCGACCGCCGCCGTCTATGGCTCGGGCGGATCCGAACCGATCGGCGAAGATGCGCTTCTGTCCCCGGAATCCCCCTATGGCCTGTCCAAGCTGATGTCGGAATGGATGCTGCGCGAGGCCGCTGCGGCGCATGGTTTCAGCTATACGGCGCTGCGATACTTCAACGTCGCCGGGGCCGATCCGCGCGGCCGCACCGGCGAGTCGACGATCGCCAGCACCCATCTGGTCAAGATCACGGCCGAGACCGCGCTCGGCAAGCGGCCGTCGATGAAGATTTTCGGCACCGACTACGAAACGCCGGACGGCACCTGCATCCGCGACTACATTCATGTCAGCGACCTGGCGGCGGCGCACCGGCTGGCGCTGGAGCGCCTGCGCGCCGACGGACAAAACCTCGTCGCCAATTGCGGCTACGGGCACGGCTATTCGGTCAGGCAGGTGATCGACGCGGTGCGCCGCGTCCACGGCTCCGATTTCGAGGTCCATGCCGCCGGGCGGCGGGCCGGCGATCCGTCGTCGATCGTCGCCAATTCCGACCGCGCCCGCGCCGAACTCGGCTGGATTCCGCAATATGACGATCTCGACGGCATTGTTGCGGACGCGCTCTCCTGGGAGCGGCGGCTGACGGCCAAAAACTCGCCGCATGGCGATTTCGAGGGGACAAAAAAGTGACGAAAAATTTCAACCAGCCGCTCGGCGGCAACGAGGTGCCGCGCTTCGGCGGCCCGGCGACCATGATGCGGCTGCCCACGCAACCCACCGCGAATGGGCTCGACGCCTGCTTCGTCGGCGTGCCGATGGACATCGGCACCTCGAACCGGCCCGGCACGCGCTTCGGCCCGCGCCAGATCAGAAGCGAGTCGTGCATGATCCGGCCCTACAACATGGCGACGCGCGCCGCGCCCTTCGACAGCCTGATGGTGGCCGACATCGGCGACGTGGCGATCGACACGTTCAACCTGCCCAAATGCATGGACATCATCACCGAGGCCTATGATGCGATTCTGGCCGAAAACTGCATCCCGCTGACGCTCGGCGGCGACCACACCATCGCCTATCCGATTCTGCGCGCCATCGCGAAAAAGCACGGACCGGTCGGCCTCGTCCATGTCGACGCGCATGCCGATGTCAACGAGCACATGTTCGGCGAGCGCATCGCGCATGGCACGCCGTTCCGCCGCGCCGTGGAGGACGGCGTGCTCGACACAAAACGCTGCGTCCAGATCGGCCTGCGCGGCACCGGCTATGCGGCCGACGATTTCGACTGGCCGCGCAGCCAAGGTTTTCGCGTGGTGCAGGCCGAGGAATGCTGGCACAAATCGCTGGCGCCGCTGATGGAAGAGGTGCGCGCGCAATTGGGAACCGGGCCGGTCTATCTATCCTTCGACATCGACAGCCTCGACCCGGCTTTTGCGCCGGGCACCGGCACGCCCGAGATCGGCGGACTGACGACGATCCAGGGCATCGAGATCATCCGCGGCTGCTGGGGCCTCGATCTGGTCGGCTGCGATATGGTCGAGGTGTCGCCGCCCTACGACACGACGGGCAACACGGCCATCACCGCCGCCAATCTTCTGTTCGAGATGCTATGCGTGCTGCCGGGGGTGGAGCGGCGGACATGAAGCGCGTCCTCGCCATCGGCCTCGACGGTTTCGACCTCGCGCTCGCCGAGAAACTGTTCGCCGAAGGCCGGCTGCCGCATCTGAAAAAACTGCGCGACGGCGGTCTGTCTGTCAAACTGGATCATGGCCGCGACAAGCTATCCGGCCTCGCCTGGGAGCATGTCGCGAAGGGCCTCGCCCCATCTGACGGCGGGCGCTGGTCGGCCGTGCGCTTCGATGCGGCTGGCTACGATGTGGTCCAGGAGGAGACGCAAGGCGGCTCGTTCCTGCCCGGTCTCGACCGCCGGGTCGTCGCCTTCGACCTGCCCTATTGCCGGCTTTCAGGCGACGATCAGGTGCAAGGGCTGGCCAGTTGGGGCGCGCACGATCCTGGCGTCGAGGCGCATTCGAACCCGCCCGGACTGGCCGGCGAAATCCAAGACCGCTTCGGCCCTTATCCGGCGAAGGAATTCATCTACGGTTTCTGCTGGCCGTCGGTAACGCGGACGCAGGCGCTTGGCGCGGCGCTCGTCAAAGCCGTGGACCTGCGCGCCGACATCGCGCTGTGGCTGCTCAAGGATCGTCTGCCGGACTGGGATCTGGCGCTTGTTGTGCCCTCGGAGGCGCATTCGGGCAGCGAGCCGCTCTGGCACGGCGTCGACCCGAACCACAGCCTACATGCCATCGCGTCGTCGGACGCCGCTGGGCGGGGTCTCGTCGCGATCTACGAGGCGCTCGACCGGCTGGTCGGCCGCTTGCACGAAGCGTTTCCGGATGCGGCTGTCATGGCGTTTTCGATGCACGGCATGGGTGTCAACGAGGCCGATGTCGGCGCGATGGCCTTGCTGCCGGAACTCATGTACCGCCGCGTCTTCGGCAAGGCCTATATGCGCGATTTCGTCCCGCAGGATTTTTTGCCGGACGGAACCCCGCTGCTTGGCGAGGAAGACGGTTGGGAGCCGACGCTGCGCAATCTGGTTCCGTGGCCGAATTCGCCAAGCCTCGTGGGCAGGACACTAGCCAGGCTGGGGCTTGGCGGGGGCGAGGCCGACGCCCTGCTGCGGCAAAAATCGGCGCGCGGTATCGGCTGGATGCCGGCGACCCGCTACCGGGATTTCTGGCCGAGGATGGACGCCTTCGCCCTGCCGGCCTTCTATGACGGGCAGATTCGCGTCAACCTGATCGGACGGGAAAGCCGAGGAACTGTCCCCGTGGAACGCCTTGGCGCGCTGCTGGACGAGTTGGAGCTTCTGCTGTCGCAATGCCGGGACCCTCTAAGCGGCGAACCAGCGGTGCGCTCCATCCACCGGCCCGACAGGCGGGCGGATGAACTCGGCCCCTACGACGCCGATCTGTATGTGTTGTTCAGGCCTGGCCTGCTTGGCGTCGCCCATGAGTTGCTGGGAACGATCGGGCCGCTTCCCTGGCGGCGCACCGGCGGCCATTCCGGTGACTGGGGTTTTCTTTTCGGCTCCGGACCGGGAATACCGCCGGCTGGCGGCGCCACGGCCAGTTCATTCGACGTGGTTCCGACCATCATCGCACTGCTGGGAGCAGCGCCTGACAACGCGCCGAGCGGAAAATCGCTGGTCCCCCGGTCCATGGGAGCATAATCCGGCGCGGGAAGCATCATCGTCCGGCAGGGTGGGGCGCGCGTGACACGGCCGCCTTTCGGGCCTCCAACCTTCCGGCCGCGATGGCTGCCTTGATGAGCAGCGGCAGCCACTCGGCCGCCGGCAACTTTCGCCGGGCGTCAAGGTACTTCCAGCGATGGCGCATGGCGCGCAGCCGTAGCCATGCGACGGGCAGGCGCGGTTCCGCCTGCACCCGGCCAAAGGCTGAGCAGTGCGACCATATCCATGCTTCGGTCTGACGCGACGGGTCGATCAGATGATCGACGACCGCGCCGGGAACCCAGCGGCCGGTATGGCCGGCGGCGAGCGCCGCCCTGATGACGGCGACCTCTTCCCCACCGGAATGCGCGTCGTCGGGGCGGCGGCCGAGTGCGGGATCGAAGGGAAACAGGCGTTGAACAGCCGTGCGGATTGCGAAATTCGCGCCGAAGGGCGTATCGAGCCCGATGCCGTTGAATACGCTGGCCGTGTCCGGCCGGCGGACAGCATAGACCGCCTCCACCTCGTCAAGGCCGGCGGCAAGCCAATCGGGCGGCCCTTGTTCGAACACCGGCAGGATCGTTCCGCCGAAAATCGCATCGGCCGAAAAGATTTGCGTGGCGGTCTCGTAGGCGCGCAACAGTCCGGGACCGACTAGGGCGTCGTCGTCTAGCCAGACAATCAGATCTCCACGCGCTTCCTTTACCGCTCGATTGCGGGCATGCGACAACCCTGGTCGAGGCTCCGTCGCCAACACAAGCGGCAAGACCGGAGCGAAACGACGGGCGACCTCGAATGTGTCCTGGCGACACGCATTCGCCACCACGATGACTTCGAACGGCGCATCCGGGCGATCCGCGGCGGCGAGAGCGTCAAGACATTGGCCGAGCAAGTCGGGGCGGTCGTGCGTGCAAATCGCGATGGTCTGCAAGAGGTGGGCCACATCTCCCCCGGCTCGAACGCCCGCGACGTTCGCCGGGCTCAGCTTGACAGGTCCAACACAACGACGATCCCGCTTACGCGACAGCGGGTCGGCGAATATGGTGCCCAGGGGCGGAATTGAACCACCGACACGCGGATTTTCAGTCCGCTGCTCTACCCCTGAGCTACCTGGGCCTCTCGCCGTCATGCCGGGTTGCATCACGGGTCTCGCGAGCGCGTAAACCGCCTCTCGAAAGCGGGTGGGTTATAGCACGGGAAATCGGACTGTCCAGCGTTCGGGGGCGGATTCAGCGGCAAAACCGCAAGGCGTTTTCCCCGGCTGCTCAGACCTTGTCGCCATCGCCGGGCGCTTCGTCTTCCTCGTCGTCGCGCACCGGAATCCTGTAGTTGCCGGACAGCCAGCGGTTCAGATCGACATTCTTGCAGCGCGTCGAGCAGAACGGATAGGTTTCGCGCGCCGACGGCTTGCCGCATTCGGGGCAGGGGCGCTTTGGCCTGAGCTGCGTGACATTGGGCGCGGTGCTCATAGGCTTACGTCAGCAATAGCACGGTCACGGCCGCGGCCCCGCAAGCCAGGCGAAATGCACGGGATAGCCGTCGGCTTCGAGCAGGCCGACTGTTTCGTAGAGCGGCAGGCCGACGACGTTGGTGTAGGAGCCGACGAGCTTGACGACGAAGGCGCCGGCAAGCCCCTGCACGGCGTAGCCGCCGGCCTTGCCACGCCATTCTCCGGACGCCAGGTAGCTCTCGAGTTCCTGGCGCGACAGCCGCTTGAAGCGAACCCTTGTCTCGACCAGTCGCTGGCGGACCTTGCCGGCGGGCGTGATCAGGCAGATGCCGGAATAGACGCGGTGCGAGCGGCCGGACAGAAGCTGCAGGCAGTTTGACGCCTGGTCGGCGAGTTCGGCCTTGGGCAGGATGCGCCGCCCGACGGCGACGACCGTATCGGCGGCCAGGATGAAGCCCGGCGAATAATCGGGTTCGGTCCCGATCGACGCCAGAGCCTTCTCGGCCTTTTCCCTGGACAGGCGCTTGGCGAGCGAGCGCGGATGCTCGGCGCGCAGCGGCGTCTCGTCGACATCGGCAGGGAACAGGCGGTCGGGCTCGATGCCGGCCTGTTGAAGAAGCTCGATCCTGCGGAGCGACGCCGAGGCAAGCACAAGCTTCTGTAAGAGGCTCATTGGATTTTGCTGTCGCGGCAGAAGCCGTCCTATTTGAAGCGGTAGGTGATGCGGCCCTTGGTCAGATCGTAGGGCGTCATCTCGACCAGAACCTTGTCGCCGGTGAGCACGCGGATGCGGTTCTTGCGCATGCGGCCCGCGGTGTGGGCGATGATCTCGTGTTCATTCTCGAGTTTGACCCTGAACATGGCGTTCGGCAGCAATTCCGTGACAATACCCGGAAACTCGAGGACTTCTTCCTTCGGCATTCTATACCTTTGACTTGGGGATAAGGTTCCGGCGCCTGTCCGGAATTCGGGCGGAACCTATATGATTACATCCGCTTTGTGAACACGCTTAATCATGGGTGATTTTTGCGCGTTTTGCCCCTCGACAAAGCCTCGATTCTTAGCCTTAGCCGCTCGCGCACGTCGCGGTATGCAGCCATGATCTGGTCGCGCGTGCCGCGCGTCAGCGTCGGATCGGCGGTCGGCCAGTATTCCACCTCTACGGCCATCGACCGCGTCAGTTCGAGCGCCGCGTGATGCGCTTCGGGCGCCAGCGTAACGATCAGGTCGAAGTAATCGTCCTCGAGATCGTCCAGCGTTTTCGGCGGTCGCTCACCGAGCGTGAGACCGGACTCAGCGAGAACCGCGTCGACGAACGGATCGCGCTCGCCCGCGTGCACGCTCGCCGATGCGAGGAAGGTGGAGGCCGGCAGGATTTGGCGCGCCAGCGCCTCGGCCATCGGCGAGCGCACCGCGTTCATGCCGCACATGAACAAAATGGAGCGGTGAGGGGGACGCTCCGGAATCGGAGTCAGCCTCGCCAGTGCAGGACGCAGATCAGCGTGAACAGCCGCCGCGCCGTGTCGAAGTCGATCTCGATCTTGCCCGAAAGCCTGTCCATCAATGTTTGCGAGCCTTCATTATGCAGGCCGCGCCGGCCCATGTCGATGGCTTCGATCTGGCTCGGCGTCGAGCCGCGGATCGCCTCGTAGTAGCTTTCGCAGATCATGTAGTAATCCTTGACGATGCGCCGGAACGGCGTCAGCGACAGAATATGGGTCACCACCGCATCGCCGTCCTCGCGCGCCACGGCGAACACCAGCCGGGCTTCCGCCAGCGATAGTTTCAGGCGGTAGGGTCCGTCGCTGGGGTCGGCCACCGGCCGAAACCTGTTCTCCCCGACCAGATCGAAGATCGCTACGGCTCGCTCCTGCTCGATGTCGGGCGTCGCGCGGCCGATCGCCGCGTCGAGCTCGATGTCGATCAGTCTGGAGCGTGCGGGGGCGGGCTCGGACATCGCTA
>JBGTLX010000259.1:0-4682 GCA_041743855.1 Rhizobiaceae bacterium
CAACTCGGCATGTCGGTGCTCTCCGACATGTACGAACACCATAAGGCCTGCGGGTTCAAGGAGTGCCGCGCGGCAGGCCGCTGCGTCGCCTACGACAGGGGCGCCGGACTCTGCCCGATTCCGCTCGACACCACCCGCGCCATGACCTTCGCCGGCATGATGTGGTATGACGAGGCCTTGCGCGCCGAACTGACGGGAGAAGACGGCTAGGCGAACAAAAGCTTGGCGTCGGCTGGCCCTGTTCGCAGGTGTGAAATGTCGCTAGACAGGCGGCATGAACCAGCACGCCAAGTTGAGCATCGGCCATTCCGCCTGTCCGCACGACTGCCCCTCGACCTGCGCGCTCGAGGTGGAACTGCTCGACGCAAACCGCATCGGCCGCGTGCATGGCGCGAAGGCCAACAGCTACACGGCGGGCGTGATCTGCGCCAAGGTCGCGCGCTATGCCGATCGCATCCACCATCCCGACCGCCTGCTGAAACCGCTGGTGCGGGCAGGCGCGAAGGGCGAGGGCGTCTGGAAGGAAGCCAGTTTTACAGCCGCGCTCGATCTGGTGGCCGAAAAGTTCATCGCGGCGGAAGAAAAATACGGGTCCGAGACGGTCTGGCCCTATTTCTATGCCGGCACGATGGGGCTGGTGCAGCGCGACGGCATCGAGCGGCTGCGCCACGCGAAAAAATACTCCGGCTTCTTCGGGTCGATCTGCACCAACCCGGCCTGGACCGGCTACACGATGGGCACGGGCAAGCTCATGGGACCCGACCCGCGCGAGATGGCGAAGTCGGATTGCGTGGTGATCTGGGGCACCAATGCGGTGGTCACGCAGGTCAATGTGATGACCCACGCGATCCGGGCGCGCAAGAAGCGCGGCGCAAAAATCGTCGTCGTCGACATCTACGACAACGCCACGGTCAGGCAGGCCGATATGGGGCTGGTGCTAAAGCCCGGCACGGATGGCGCGCTGGCCTGCGCGGTGATGCATGTGCTGTTTCGCGAGGGTTTTGCCGACCGGGACTACCTCGAAAAATACACCGACGATCCGCGCGGGCTGGAGGCGCATCTGGCGGCAAAAACGCCGGAATGGGCGGCCGCGATCACCGGCCTGAGCGTGACCGAGATCGAGGCTTTCGCGCGGCTGGTCGGCACGACGAAGAAGACGTTCTTTCGGCTCGGCTACGGGTTCTCGCGCCAGCGCAACGGCGCGGTCAACATGCATGCCGCCCTTTCGATCGCCGCGGTGACTGGGGCGTGGCTGCATGAGGGCGGCGGCGCGTTCCATTCCAATTCGGACATTTTTGGGCTGGACAAGTCGGTGCTCGAAGGCCGCGCCTTTGCCGACCCCCTAATCCGCCATCTCGACCAGTCGAAGATCGGCCGCGTGCTGACCGGCGACCCCGACGCGCTTTACGGCGGCCCCCCGGTGACCGCGATGCTCATTCAAAACACCAACCCGGCCAATGTCGCGCCCGAGCAGCGGCTGGTGAAGGCCGGCATGCTGCGCGACGACCTGTTCACTTGCGTCCACGAGCAGTTCATGACCGACACCGCAAAACTCGCCGATGTCGTGCTGCCGGCGACGATGTTCCTCGAGCACGACGACATCTATCGCGGCGGCGGCAACCAGCACATCAATCTTGGGCCAAAACTGATCGACCCGCCGCAGGGGCCGCGCACCAATCATTTCGTCATCGAGGAGTTGGGCAAGCGGCTCGGCGTCGCGCATTTGCCGGGTTTTGGGCTGACCGAGCAGCAGCACATCGACACGATTCTGGGCAAGCGCGGGCTGGGCACATTCGCCACGTTTCGCGAGGAAAAATGGGCGGATATGCAGCCCGATTTCGCGACATCGCATTACGTCGCCGGTTTCGCGCACCCGGACGGGAAATATCGGTTCAGGCCGGACTGGACGGGGCAGGTCGCGCCCAACCGACCGCCGAAAAGCATGGGCGCGCAGGGCGATTTCAAGCGGCTGCCGGAATTCCCCGATCACGTCGAACTGGTCGAAACCGCCGACGCGGAACATCCTTTTCGACTGGCAACCTCACCGGCGCGCAATTTTCTCAACTCGACATTCGCCGAAACGCCGGTGTCCGTGACGAAGGAGGGGCGGCCGGAACTGATGATCCATCCGGACGACGCCGCAGCCCTTGGCGTTGCGGGCGGCGACCGCGTCGAGATCGGCAACATGCGCGGCGAAGTCGTGCTTCACGCAAGACTTTCAGATAGCATGAAGCGCGGCGTCGTGATTGCCGAAGGCATCTGGCCGAACGGAGCGCATGAGCGCGGCGAGGGGATCAACGTGCTGACCGGGGCTGACGCCATCGCGCCCTATGGCGGCGCGGCGTTCCATGACAACAAGGTCTGGGTGCGGGCGGCGCTCTCAGATAATGAAGCATGACCGGAATTGCGGTTGTCACCGGGGCCGGCGGCGGCATGGGCCGTGCGATCGTCAAGGCGCTGCTGGATCAAGGCCTGTCGGTGGTCGGGCTGGATGTCAGCGCCGCCTCGCTCGATGAGGCCGCCGCCGAATTGGGGAGGGCCGCCGAACGGTTCACGCCGAAAACGGCAGATCTCACAGATCCAGACCAGGTTGAAGCGGTGTTCGCCGCTATCGGCGAGGAATTTGGCGGGGTAGACGCGCTGGTCAACAATGCAGGCGCCTGCTTCATGAGCGATTTTCTGGAGATCTCGCCGGACGAATTCGAGAAGCAGATGTCGATCAATTTCGGCGGCGCGTTCTATTGCTGCCAGCGCGCCGTGCCGCTGATGCTCGGTCGGCCGGGCGTCAAGAAGATCGTCAACATATCGTCCAACGGGGCCTATAATTTCGATGTCTTCGACCCGCCCCACTATCGCGCCAGCAAGGCCGCGCTCGACAATCTGACGAAGCATCTCGCGCGCCGCTATGGCGAGGAGAAGATTGCGGTCAACTCGATCGCGCCGGCAATGACCCGCACGCCGCTGTTTAACGTGCTGTCGGAGGAGGTGCTCGCCAGGGCGATCAGCGGGATGCCGCACGGGCGGGCGATGGAGCCGTCCGAGATTGCCGCGTGGGTGGCGTTCCTGATATCTCCGATGGGCGATGTCGCCAGCGGCAACGTCATCATCCTGAACCAGGGACGCGACGTCCGCTAGCTGTAGAAGTCGGGCGCTTTCCTCAAGGTCGGCCATTGCTGAGGGTCGTGCCCATAGATGACGAAGGCGTTGCGCTCGGCGGCGAGCTTCGTCAGCCGCTCGGCGCTGGCGACGGCTAGCGGAATGTCCCACGCATCGCTAAAGCCCTCATCAATCTCGGACGGCCTGGAAATGGCGTCGCTGGTCAGCAAAACCGATCCCGTGTCCGGCAACTCGACCAGAAGCGACATCTGGCCGGGCGCGTGGCCTGGCGTCATCAGCAGCCGAGCGCCTTCGCAGATGTCCAAATCGGCATCGACGATAATGGTGTCAGTATTTTCCGGCCAGGTCATCGACCGCGCGTCGCCATGATAGAGCGGCCTGTCGAGCGCGCGTTCGGCCGCCGCGATCACCATCGGCGCTCCCGGAAAATCCGCGATACCGCCGACGTGGTCGATATGCGTGTGGGTCATGACCAGAAGGTCGATGTCCTCGGGCGCAAGCCCGACCGTAGCCAGTTGTCCACGCGGCAAATTGGACTGGTCGAGCTTGAGGACTCTGCCAAAGGAGCCGAGCCGATCTTCCCGCGTCGCGCCAACTGGATCGGCCGCGTATTTCGACGGAAAACCCGTATCGACCAGAATGTTCCTGGTCGTGTCGGTCTGGATGAGGAACCCGCAAATGCCGATGATGCGGCCATTGGCATGGACTTGGAAAAGGCCATAGTCGAGCACATACAGGCGCGTCGCCTTGCCGGTGACGAGCGCGCTTTTCACGGCGTTATCCGCGCCAGATGCTCCAGATCGACATCGTCGCGGATGCCGCTCGGCGACGACAGCACGCTTCGGGCGGTTTGCTCGATCAGATCGATATCGGCAAACACCGTCCGGCCATTCTCCATGCGCGCCTTGCCTTCCGCGACCATCCGCAACGCCAGCGGATAAAGATGATGCTCGGCCTTCAGCACGCGTGCGGCCAGCGCTTCCTCGCTGTCGTCGATCAACACCGGCACGGCCGTTTGCGCGATGATCGGTCCATCGTCTGTTTCGGCGGTCACGAAATGCACCGTGCAGCCGTGGATGCGCACTCCGTCGGCCAGCGCTCGAGCATGGCTGTCGAGACCCTTCAAAGACGGCAGCAGGGAAGGGTGGATGTTGATCATCCGGCCTTCCCATTTCCCGACGAATCGCCCGGAGAGGATGCGCATATAACCTGCGAGGCAGACGGTCTCGGCGCCCAGTTCTACCAGAGCGGCGTCGATCGCCGCATCGTGCGCTTCCCGCGATGCGTAGTCGGCCCGGGCCATGACATATGTGGGAATGTCCTTGCTCGCCGCGAAGCTCAGACCTTGCGCGTCGGACTGGTCACTGATTACGCCGATGATTTGGGCTGGATAACCTCTCTCGGCTGCGGCCGAAACCAGCGAAGCCATGTTGGAACCACGCCCCGAAATCAGGATGGCCACACGTTTGACAGTGGTCACAGCGAGATGCTCCCCCGATAAAGGACGCCGACATCCCTGCGTGGCACGATGCGGCCGATCGGCGTCACCCGTTCGCCTGCTTCCT
>JBGTLX010000260.1:0-1868 GCA_041743855.1 Rhizobiaceae bacterium
ATCGAAACGCCGCTGGAAACCATGGAAGCGCCGGTGCTGGAAGGCAAGAAGCTGGTTTTCGCCTCGGTGCTGCGGGCCGGCAACGGGCTGCTCGAAGGCCTGCTCGATCTGGTGCCGGCGGCCCGCGTCGCCCATGTCGGCCTCTACCGCGACCACGACACGCTGGAAGCGGTCGAATATTTCTTCAAGGCCCCGAGCGACCTCGCAGACCGGCTGGTCATCGTCGTCGACCCGATGCTGGCGACCGCCAATTCGGCGATTGCGGCCATCGACATGCTGAAAGGCCGGGGCGCGACCAATCTGCGCTTTCTCTGCCTGCTAGCGGCGCCGGAAGGAATTGCGCGCTTCACCAAGGCGCATCCCGACGTGCCGGTCTTCACAGCGTCCATCGACCAGCGGCTCAACGAAAAAGGCTATATCGTGCCGGGACTGGGCGACGCCGGCGACCGCATGTACGGAACGAAGTAGGTCCGTTTACTTTCAATTTACCCAAATCTCCGGTTTCAGACGGCCCGCAGGCCAGGTTAAAGTCCTTAACATGCCAATTGGATAGGATCGCCTTTCCACAAAGGCGTGACCATGCTGCGCAAGTTTCTCATCGTCGGCCTCTTCGCCGGGTCGTCGGCATCGATCCCGATGCTTTACGAATCCAACCCGGCGCTGTTCGACAGGCTGTTGCGGCCGGCCGTCGCGGAAAGCCCGCAGCCGGAAGCGCCACGCATTGCCTTCAGCGCGGTTCAGCCGCCGGAAGCGACGGAGGTTCTTTCGGGCCGCAAGGTCAGGCTTGCCGCCGACGAGCGCGGGCATTTCACCGGCGACTTCAAGATCAACGGCCGCAAGGTCAGCGCCATGATCGACACCGGCGCGACCGTCGTCGCCATCAACCTGTCGACCGCAAGGCGCGCCGGGATCGTCGTTCTGCCCAACGACTTCCGGCACAGCGTCAACACAGCCAATGGCAGCGTCCGCGCCGCTGCAGTCACGATCGACATGCTTCAGATCGGGCGCATTTTCGTCCGCGACGTGCCGGCGGTGGTGCTGGACGACAAGGCGCTCGAAGGCACGCTCATCGGAGTGAGCTTTCTCGGCCGGCTGGCGAAATACCAGGTCGAAAACGGCGCACTGCTGATGGTGCAGTGAGCTTCAGGACGGCGCAATCCGCCGGATGACCGCTTTTTGCACCGGGGGCCTGGCCTCACCGACCATATAGGCGGCACGCACCGCGGCGGCCGCGCTTTCGGCATCGGACTTGGAGCGGGCGTGGACCAGCGCCAATGGCTCACCCAAAGCCACCGGCGTTCCGATCGGCAACAATCGCGTCAGGCCGACAGAATGGTCGACGGCGTCGTCGGGCCGCCTGCGCCCGCCGCCAAGCTCGACCACCGCCAGACCGATGTCGCGCGTGGCGATTGCCGTGACGGTGCCGGCATACGGGGCCTTGACGGCGAGTTCGACTGGGGCAGTGGGGAGATAATTCCGCGCGTCGACGAAATTCGCCGGTCCGCCGAGCACGGAGACCATTTTGGCAAAGACTTCCGCCGCTGCACCGCTCGCGAGAGCCGCAGCGGCGCGGGCGAGCCCGTCCTGCTGCGACGCGGCAATGCCGGCCGAGACAAGCATTTCGGCGGCGAGCGCCAGCGTCACCTCTTCCAGACGGACGTCGCGGGCGGCTCCGGTGAGGAAATCCACGGCGTTCAAAACCTCGACGGCGTTGCCGGCGGCGGAGGCCAACGGCTCGTTCATGCCGGTGATGAGCGCCGAGGTTTTAAGGCCCGCGCCATTGGCAACCTCGACCAGGTTTTTGGCCAGTTCGGACGCGGCCCGGCTTTTGGCCATGCCCCGCAGCACGTTTTGCAGCAAGCTCAAGA
>JBGTLX010000261.1:0-2436 GCA_041743855.1 Rhizobiaceae bacterium
GGCCACCATCGTGCGGCCGCCCATCGAGGCGTAGTCACGCGCGAGCGCACCGGCGCACCAGATGATCCTGTCGCCGCGCTCCACGGCGATGTCTGGGTTGGCGCAGATGAAGGACAGGTTTCGGGAGCGCAACCGCGCAAGCATGTCGGCATAGTCCGCGGGCGTTTCGGTCTCGTCCTCGAAAAGCCCGGTGCACACCACCGCGTCGGCCTCGAATTCCTCAACCAGTTCGATGTCGATTCCGTCATAGATGGCGAGTTCTTGGCTTGGTCCGAGATGAAACAGTTTGCGCGGCGCGGCGCGGATCAGGTCGCGCGTGACATCGCCCGACGTGACGACGCGATCCCATGCGCCCGTCGGCACGTCGAAGGCGGCCAATTGGGCCTCGACGCCGTCATGGGGACGCGGCGAATTGGTTATGAGGACGACAGCCACGCCGCTTTCGCGCGCCGCCGACAGCGCCGACGCCGCTTGCGAAAACGCCCGCTCGCCATTGTGCACCACGCCCCAGACATCGCAGAGGATCGCGGCGTAGCGGCCGCAGACCGATCCGAGCGACGGGATCATTTCGGGCGAGCCCGCCATCTTTGCCAACCTTCACCACCGCGCCTCTCAAAAATTGCGCGCGAAACGTCGGACCTAACCGAAGCTTTTGGCCGTGTCATCAGCTTTCGCGGTTAACGCGCGGCAAAAGGCGCGCGCATATTTTGAGGCAAGTTCCACATCTGCAATTTACGACTTTGTGGCAATGTCACGTCGCAACTAATCCGCGCACAGGCGATGAACCTATGATCCGCCGTTTTCTGAAAGATATCCGGGGCAATTTCCTCATGATCACCGGCGTGGCGATCGTTCCCATCATGGGAGCGCTCGCGCTGGCTATCGACTATTCCGAGCTGTCGCGGCAGCGGCAGGCAACCATGAACGCGCTCGACGCGGCCGGCATCGCGACCGCGCGCTACATTGTCAGCGGCGCTGTCAGCCAGACGGACCCCGTCGTCTATGATGCCACCATCAAGAAATATGCCAGGGACTTCTTCGACGCCAATCTGTCCGCCGTTGATCCCTCGAAGGCTGGTCTGACGGTCGTTCTGCCGAGCAGCGCTACCGGTGGCGGCACGCTCGAGCTCACCGCCGACCTCACTTACAATCCCACCTTCCTGCCGGTCGCCCGCATGCTCATCGGCAAAGGGTCGACGGCGACGAATATCGACTTCTCTGCCTATTCCGAAGTCCGGCTGAAGAACACGCTGGAAGTGGCTCTGGTGCTGGATAATTCCGGTTCGATGTCCCAACAGGGTTCCGGCACGGGCGACGACCGCATCGTCCTGCTCAAGGCCGCCGCCAAGCAACTGGTCACCACGCTTGCGGCCCAAGCCACGCAGATGAAGCAGGTCGATATGCCCGTGCAGTTCGCGCTGGTGCCGTTTTCTGCTTCGGTCAATGTCGGCCCGATCTATGATGATGCAAGCTGGATGGATACGACCGGGATTTCGCCGGTCCACCACGAGAACTTCGACTGGACGAAGATGGACGAGGACAACAACGAGGACAAATATGCCGAGTTAGCCGGCGGCGCCTGGTACAAGCGCGGTGAAGATTGGGGCGATTCCGAAGACCAGCCGTTAACGCGTCTCAGTCTCTACGCTGATATGAACGTTCAATCAGGCCGCGAGGAAATTCCCAACACCAAGGAATATATCTGCACCTCGACCAGAAAGAACGGCACTTGCAGGTCGGGTTATTGGACCGAGCCCGACTATACCTACATTACTACCAGATTTGCTACTTGGCAGGGCTGCGTCGAGGCGCGCCCGGTCCCTTATAACAATAACGACGCCACGCCGAGCACGGCCACGCCAGCCACCCTTTTCGTGCCGATGTTCGCGCCCGACGAGCCCAAGCATCTCTGGCGTCTCGACATTGATGGCGACGGCGATATCGATAACAACGGTACCGATCTGAATGATAGCAGTTTCGGCTATTCCAACAATTGGTGGGCTGACTGGGGCAACACGGGCGCAACCTCGCGGCAACGCGACATGCGCAAATATTTTCGCACCAAACCTTACGGCTCAACCAACCCGGGCTCGGGCGACGGGCCGAACTCGTCTTGCACGACAAATCCCATCACGCCGTTGCAGGACGTCACCAAGGCCGAGGGCGCGCAGATCATCACCGACGCCATCGACGCCATGTCGCCCACCGGCAACACCAATGTTCCCGAAGGAACCGCGTGGGGCTGGCGCGTCGTGTCCGGTGGCGAACCCTTCACCGAGGGCCGGCCCGACACCGAGAAAGGCAACGACAAGGTCATTATCGTTCTTACCGACGGCGCCAACACCTATGGCGATCTCGGCAGCACCGATGCCGTGCCGAACCGCTCCACCTATGCCGCCTACGGCTATACAGGGCAGGGTTACAACGGGACGACGA
>JBGTLX010000262.1:0-1606 GCA_041743855.1 Rhizobiaceae bacterium
CGCCAACCGACGCGCCGGCGCCGGCGTTCGAGCCACCCGAACCGCCGAGCGAGGCGCCCGCACCGGCGCTAACGCCGCCTGCCGAGACGCCGCCGCCACCACTGACCTGGGCATGGACCGGCATGGAGACGGCTACGAAAAAGGCAGCGCTTGTCAGTGCGCCGACAAGTCTTTTTGAAATATAGGCCATGACGTTCTCCTTTTTGTTTGTAAAACTCGGCAGCCAGCGGAGCCAACTGCTTGGAGTATTAAGGAGACCCTCACTCGTTCGTTGCATCGACTGTACAACGATTTTTATTTTGGTTCTCTGTTCCTTTCGTTGAATGATACGGATCGATGCGAACTTGATTCAAACTAGAAAATTATCGTTGGCCGGCTTGGAGGCGGCCGATAACCGCGCGGCTTCGACCGAGGACGAAACCTTTTCCCGGGGCGCTCAGGCGTAGGCGCGGCCTTCCTCGGTGCGCTGGAAATAGATCAGGTCCAGTTGCAGGGAGGGCTGGCCGAGCACGGTCAAAATCATATGCGCCTGGCCGCGATGATGGGTCTGGTGGTTGAAGAAATGATCGAGCGCGGGCGCAAGCCGCTGCGAGACGGTGCGCATGTCGGTTACCGTCATGTAGGTGAAGCGCCCCGCCAGCGCCTTTTCCGACAGGCCGCCGATCCATTTGACGATGCGCTTGTCCTCCACGTCGCGCGCGGCCCGCAGCCTGGTTAAGTCCGCAAACAGAATGGTATCCAGAGCTGCGGGCGCGTCGCCCTCGCCGGTCATGCGCTTCAGCCATATGCGATCGGCCACCAGGATGTGGTTCAGCGTGCCCAGCATCGATTTGAAAAAAGCGCCGGCGTCACGGCGGAGCGCGTCGTCGTCCAGGGCGGCCGCCGCCTCATAGACCCGGTCGTTGGCCCATGAATTGTAGGCGGCGAACATCATGAAATGCTGTTTCACGGACTTCCCTTCAGCGATCGGAGCCAGGATTGTGACGACCCTGATAGACGCAAGGAGACGACGCGCCAATGGCCAATTGCCTCGATCTTCACGACGGGATCGGGTGAAACGTCGCGGGCCGCCCGATCCGCGCCTCTTGGCAAGGCCATGGCCGGCTTGTATAGAGCGCAACCACAATCCCCCATCTCCATAAGGAATTTCCATGGCGCTCGAACGCACGTTTTCGATGATCAAGCCGGACGCGACCCGGCGCAATCTGACCGGCGCCATCACGCAAATGCTGGAGGATGCTGGGTTGCGCGTGATCGCGTCGCGCCGCGTCTGGATGAGCTTGCGCGAAGCCGAGGGCTTTTACGCCGTGCACAAGGACCGTCCGTTCTTCGGCGAACTCGTCGAGTTCATGTCGTCGGCCCCGACGGTCGTTCAGGTGCTGGAAGGCGACAACGCGATCGCCAAGAATCGCGAGATCATGGGCGCCACCAACCCGGCCAACGCGGACGAGGGCACGATCCGCAAGGTTCACGCGCTGTCGATCGGCGAAAACTCGGTTCACGGGTCGGACGCGCCCGACACCGCCGCGCAGGAAATCGGTTACTGGTTTTCGGAAACCGAAATCGTCGGCTGATTGTTTGAATCCACGGGCCGCGGCAACCTGCT
>JBGTLX010000263.1:0-4817 GCA_041743855.1 Rhizobiaceae bacterium
GCGGCAGGATGGGCACTATGACGACGGCGCGCGTCTGTTCTGCGAGCCGAGAAATTCCCGACCCGCTCTCCGATCTACCGGCTGCCCCCTGGCCCCCGTTCTTCTGGCGCGCCAATCAGGCTCCCTGACCGTTTTCTTCGCTGTCGAACATCTGCACGGGCTGGCTGGGCATGATGGTCGAGATGGCGTGCTTGTAAACGAGTTGCGAATGCCCGTCGCGACGCAGCAACACGCAAAAGTTGTCGAATGACGTGACCACGCCCGTCAGTTTCACCCCGTTGATCAGGAAAATAGTAAGTGGATTCTTGGTCTTACGGACTGAATTCAGAAACAGATCTTGCAGATTTTGCGAACGTTCCGCCATTGTTTTTATCTTTCGCCGATCCCCTTCGGTCCAAGCGCCAGTGCGCCAAATTCGGCGACATAAGTCAAGCACAAGGCCGCCCCCTGTCCAAAAGACAAGCAGAACGAGATATTGAGTACCGCCTGCGGTTATCAGGCCAGCCTCTTTTCCGCAACGTCAAAAAACCTTACGCGAGGAAAGTGCGGACATGGTGGCTGCTGGCGACCGCGTGCTGCCCGTCGCCAGGATTAACAAACTGTCGTGGTCGCTACGGTGATGCCGCCTCACTACAGCCTAGAACCTTTTTGCTTTAACTATCGCCCTCAGGTGAAACGGCACACCCTCAGTACAAGCCGCCGCCGCCGGTCTGAATTGCCCGACTGGCCGATGGCGATAGCGTCTCGCCGAGTTCGCCGCCCGCATCCATGCCGATGACCCAATAGCTGTCGGCCGGTCCGGTGCCGGGCTTGAAGGCTTCGACGATCGTGCCTTCGTCGCCTTCGCCGGCGCGCATGCCGCTCTTGCGGTTGATGGCCACCAGTTGCATGCCTTCCGGCGTCTTGAAGCCGACCGGGGGAACGCCCTTCATCGCCTCTGTCATGAATTCCTTGAAGATAGGCGCGGCGAGACCGCCGCCCGTCGAGCCCTTGCCCAGCGGTTGCGGCTGGTCGAAGCCCATATAGAGGCCGACCACGAGGTTGGGAGTATAGCCGACGAACCAGACGTCCTTCTCTTCATTGGTGGTGCCCGTCTTGCCGGCGATCGGCCGCTCGAGTTCGAGCAGCGTCGTCGCGGTTCCGCGCAGGACGACGCCTTCCATCATCGAGGTGATCTGGTAGGCGGTCATCGGGTCCAGAACCTGCTCGGCATTGTCGATCAGTTCGGGTTCGGCCTGGCTGCTCCATTCGGCCGCCACGCAGCCTTCGCAGCCGCGTTCGTCATGCTTGAACACCGTCTTGCCGTAGCGATCCTGGATGCGATCGATGAAGGACGGTTTGATCTGCCG
Source organism: Rhizobiaceae bacterium (assembly GCA_041743855.1). Classification (GTDB taxonomy): domain Bacteria; phylum Pseudomonadota; class Alphaproteobacteria; order Rhizobiales; family Rhizobiaceae; genus JBGTLX01. The sequence continues at coordinate 1,350 of JBGTLX010000263.1, forward strand.
GCCGCCATTGGCCATTACCGAATAGGCCGACACCATGCGCATCACCGTGGTTTCGCCGGAGCCCAGCGCCATCGGCAGATATTGCAGCAATTTGTCGTACAGGCCGAAACGCTCTGCATATTCGGCGACGAGTTTCATGCCCATGTCGTTGGCGAGCCTCACCGTCATCAGATTGCGCGACCGCTCGATGCCGGTGCGCAAGGTCGAGGGTCCGCCCGGCTTGCCGTCATAGTTCTTCGGCGACCAGGAGGTGTTGCCGCTTCTGATGGTGATCGGCCCGTCCATGATGACGGAGGCCGGCGTATAGCCATTGTCGAGAGCCGCCGCATAGACGAACGGCTTGAACGCGGAACCAGGCTGGCGCATCGCCTGCGTGGCGCGGTTGAACTCGGATTGCGAATAGGAGAAGCCGCCGACCATCGCCAATACGCGGCCGGTATGCGGGTCCATGGCGACCATCCCGCCGGACACTTCCGGCGGCTGGCGGAGCGCAAAGCCTTCGCCATCCTTCTTTTCGACGAAGACGACATCGCCGGGCTTCAGCACATCGGCTGGCGAATCCGCCTTTATTCGCTTGCCGTCGACGACATAGCGCATGGCGAAGCTCATGTCCTCGGCGGTCACCTGCCCGGTTTCGCGCTCCTCGACCAGCGCGCCGGAAGCCTGGCGCCTGGGCTGAAGGCCGATCGACAGCCCGGCCTCTGAACTTTCGAGAACCACCGCGAGCCGCCATTCCGGAACATCGGCCAGTCCCTTGACGTCGCCGAGCGGGACGCCCCAGTCGTCGCCGAACTCGATCTTGGCGACCGGACCGCGATAACCGCGCAGCCTGTCATATTTGAGCAGGCCGTTCTGCATCGCCTTGCGGGCGATCAGCTGCATTTTGGGATCGAGCGTGGCGCGCACCGACAGGCCGCCTTCGTAAAGCGCGTTCTCGCCATAGCGCGCGATGATTTCGCGGCGCACTTCCTCGGTGAAATACTCGCCGGCAAACAGATAGGTGCCGTTGCGCCGCGGGGTAACTCCGAGCGGCTCGGCCTTGGACTTGTCGCCTTCCTCGCGCGACACGTAGCCGTTGTCAACCATCAGGTCGATGATCAGGTTGCGGCGCTCGATCGCCCGGTCGGTGTATTTGAAGGGATGGTAGTTCGACGGGCCTTTGGGCAGCGCGGCGAGATAGGCGGCCTCCGACACGGTCAGTTCGTTCACCGATTTGTCGAAATAGGTCAGCGCCGCGCCCGCGACGCCATAGGCGCCAAGGCCGAAGAAGATTTCGTTGACGTAAAGCTCGAGGATCCTGTCCTTGGAATAGGCTTGCTCGATGCGAAAGGCCAGGATCATCTCCTTGATCTTGCGCTCCACGGTCTGGTCCGAGCTCAACAGGAAGTTCTTGGCGACCTGCTGGGTGATGGTCGATGCGCCGACCGGGCGGCGGCCCGAGCCGAGATTCTGGATGTTCACCATGATCGCGCGGCCAAGGCCGGTCACGTCGATGCCGGGATGGCTGTAGAAATTCTTGTCCTCGGCCGAGAGGAACGCCGCCTTGACCCGGTCCGGCACCGCCTGGATCGGCAGGAAAAGGCGGCGCTCGCGCGCGAACTCGCCCATCAGCGCGCCATCGGAGGCATGCACGCGGGTCGTCACCGGCGGCTCGTATTTAGCGAGCACTTCGTAGTCGGGCAGGCCCTTGGAGAGGGTGCCGATATACACCGCGACACCCGCCGCGACCAGCAGGGCCAGCGTCGTGCCTATGCCGAAGAAATAGCCGAGTAGTCGAATCATGCCCGCTCCAGTCCGAGGTCCGGGAAGCGTTGCGGCAATGCGGAGGCAACCGCGAACCGCCCGAAAAATCCCCGAACGCAATCCACATCAGATGTGACGCTCTTGTGGGGAAAATACGGCGAGGTTGGCCAGAGGTTGCCAATCCGGAAAATTAATCGGCCGGGTGTTGTTCGATTGCAACGAATCCACGAATACCGTGCAGCGGGGCGCGCCACGGTCAGCCGTCAGTGCCGCTTTTCGTCGCGGCAAACAGCGCGACCGCGTTGGCGATGCTGGCAGCCGCCTTGCCGCGCCAGTCGGCGCTCATAAGCTGCTCCTCGTCCTTGGGATTCGACAGATAGCCGAGTTCCACCAGAACCGAGGGCACGTCGGGCGCTTTCAGCACCCGGAACCCCGCCGAACGGTGCGGATTGTTGATCAGCCCGACCGTCGAGGACAGTTCGCCGACCAGCGAACGGGCAAACCGCATGGAGAAACTGTGGGTCTCGCGCCGGATCAGGTCGATCAGGATGTCGGCGACCTGCTTGTCGTCCTCCTTGATCTCTATTCCGGCGAGCTGATCGGACAGGTTTTCGCGGTCGGCAAGCGCCTGCGCCTCCGCGTCCGAGGCCTTGTCGGACACCGTGTAAACGGTCGCGCCGCGAATACCCTTCAGTCGGATGGTGTCGGCATGGACCGAGATGAACAGATCTGCCCCGTGCTGGCGCGCGATGCGAACCCGCTCGTCGAGGCGCAGGAAATCGTCCTTGTCGCGCGTCATGAAGACATTGTATTTTCCCGAAGCGATCAAACGGTCCCTGAGTTCCCGGGCGAAGGTGAGGGTGATCGATTTCTCGACGGTCCCGTTCTTGCCTTCGGCGCCGCCGTCGATGCCGCCATGGCCTGGATCGATGACGACGGTGAATTTCTTGCCGGCGGGCGCGGGCGCGGGAGGAGCGAGGCGGTCGACCTTGGGGGTCGTCGTCGAGCCCGTCGTTTCGGCCTGGACCGCCAGAGCGGCGTCGAACTCGGCGGTGGACGCTGCCGCGATATCGGCGACCAGCCGGTAGCCGGGCGTTTTTTCATTCGCCACCACATCGATCTTTTCGACGATGAACGGCCCTTTTGCGGTCAGGATCAGGCGCGAACTGCCCTGTTCGAGATGCCCATAGCGCACCCCTTTGATCAATCCGCTCGCCTTCAGCGCCTTCGGGTCGATGGCGAATCGGGTTTCCGGCAGGTCGATCACCAACCGGTGCGGACCGCGCAGCAGAAACCATTGCGGCTCGGGTTCGCGGTCGAAATTCATCACGATGCGGGTGTGCGTCGCGTCGCCGGCCATCTTGTAGTCGACTGCTTCGAGCGGCGCTGCGACAGCCTGCGACAGCAGGCAGAAAAGGGCAGCCAGAACGGCAAAAGCCGCGCCGGGCCATCGGTTGCCGCCGCGCCTGTGCCAAACCGAAAACGCCGAACCCTTCATGCCGCCGCTACCTCAGCCTTGGACCAACCCGTTTGCGACTTGCCGCCGCCCGTTACCTAAAGGCGGCGCGTCCGTTAACGACTGGTATCCAGATTAGGTTAACCAAGCCTTTTCGTGGACGGGTTGCGTTGCGGAAACGGATTTTGCCGGCATCTGAATCGGGCTTGCCTTAATCGTCGTCAAATCATAAAAGCGACAGTGGATCACTGCAATGCTCGGAAACCGTC
>JBGTLX010000264.1:0-5311 GCA_041743855.1 Rhizobiaceae bacterium
ATGCGCTCGCGCGTCACCGAGAATTGCTGGCCGACCTCTTCGAGCGTGTGGTCGGTGTTCATGCCGATGCCGAAGCGCATGCGCAGAACCCGTTCCTCGCGCGGCGTCAGCGAAGCCAGCACCCGCGTCGTCGTCTCGCGCAGATTGGCCTGGATCGCGGCGTCGATCGGCAGGATCGCCATCTTGTCCTCGATGAAATCGCCGAGGTGGCTGTCCTCCTCGTCGCCGACGGGCGTTTCGAGGCTGATCGGCTCCTTGGCGATCTTCAGCACCTTGCGCACTTTTTCGAGCGGCATTGCCAGCTTTTCAGCCAGTTCCTCCGGCGTCGGCTCGCGGCCGATCTCGTGCAGCATCTGCCGGCTCGTCCGCACGATCTTGTTGATCGTCTCGATCATGTGGACCGGTATGCGGATGGTGCGCGCCTGATCGGCGATTGAGCGGGTGATCGCCTGCCGGATCCACCAGGTGGCATAGGTCGAGAATTTGTAGCCACGGCGATACTCGAATTTGTCCACGGCCTTCATCAGGCCGATATTGCCTTCCTGAATAAGATCAAGGAATTGCAGGCCGCGGTTCGTGTATTTCTTGGCGATGGAGATCACCAGACGCAGATTGGCCTCGACCATCTCCTTCTTGGCGATGGCGGCCTCGCGCTCGCCCTTCTGGACCTGGTTGACGATTTTTCTGAATTCGAGGATCGAGATCGCGGTCTCGGTCGCCAGGTTCTGGATTTCCTGGCGCAGGTCGCGGATTGCTACCTTCTCGTTCTTGGTAAATTCCTTCCAGCCGCGGGCCGCAAGGTTGGAGATGCTCTGGATCCAGTTCGGATCGAGCTCCGAGCCCTGATATTCCTGCAAGAACTGCTCGCGGCGCACGCCGTAGCTTTCGGCGAGCCTGAGCAGCCTGCCCTCGTTCTGCACGAGGCGCTTGTTGATGTCGTAAAGCTGCTCGACCAGCGCCTCGATACGGGCGTTGTTTAGCGACAGCGACTTCACCGCCTTGATCAGCTGCTCTTTCAGCTCCTTGTGGCGGCGCTCCTGGCTGGGCGACAGCGTGCCTGCCGCCGCCAGCCGATTCTCGACCTGCTGATCCTGCAGCTTGCGCAGCTTCTTGTAGGTGTCGGCGATGACGTCGAACGTCTCCATCACCTGGGGGCGCAGTTCGGCTTCCATCGCGGCGAGCGAGAGGCTCGCCTCGTCCTCGTCTTCTTCTTCTTCCTCGAGCCCGCGCCGGTCGGCGAGGACATTGGTGACGTCGTCGTCGTCGCGGGTCGGGCGGCGGAAGCGGTCGGCGGGATCGGCGGGCTTTGTCTCTTCCTCGGGGCGCGGCGCCACCACCGGGGCCTGCTTGGCCTCGGGTCCGGCATAGGTCGCCTCGAGATCGATGATCTCGCGCAGCAGGATTTTTGCTTCGTTGAGCTCGTCGCGCCAGATGATAATGGCCTGGAAGGTCAGCGGGCTTTCGCAGAGGCCCGCGATCATCGTCTCGCGGCCGGCCTCGATGCGCTTGGCGATGGCGATTTCGCCCTCGCGCGACAGAAGCTCGACCGAGCCCATCTCGCGCAAATACATGCGCACAGGGTCGTCGGTGCGGTCTGTCGGCTCTTTCTTGGTGGTGGTCGCAGCGACCGCCGTGCCGGTCTGCTCCGCCAGTTCGTTGGCGTCTTCTTCCGCGTCGGCGGCCGTCGGCTCGGCGTCCGCCTCTTCCGCGGTCTCGTCGTCCTCGACGACGTTGATGCCCATGTCGGACAGCATCGACATCGTGTCCTCGATCTGCTCGGAGGTCACTTCCTCCGAGGGCAGCACCGAGTTCAGCTCGTCCATGGTCACATAGCCGCGCTTCTTGGCGGCCTTGATCATCTTCTTGACAGCATCATCGGAAAGGTCGAGCAAGGGACCATCGGGGGCGCCTTCGCGTTCGGTCTCGACCTCTTCCTTTTCCTTGGTCGCCATTCTATTGCTTTCTCCAGGTCGGGCGGGGTTCCGCAAGCCCAATCGAGCCCCGGAACCGGCCACCAGACGCCCGCCGACCTTGCCGATGATCGGCAGCCGGCTTCCTGTCTGTCAGATACCGATCAAACCCTGATCCTAACGACGAGTTCCAGTCTCGTCGGCCAAAACCAGCGTTCATCCCGTCGAATGTGGGTGCGGTCGTGCCGCGGACTTGTTTTCGAATCGTCCTGATTCCGGCATTATGCCAGAAGGTCAAGGGCTCTCGCATGATTCGCACCAAAAAAGCGAATCAATTGGTCAGAATCCGCGGCCGGCACGGCCAGACTGTATGCCAAAGCCCTCAATCAGGGCCTCGGTCGCCTGGACATCGCGGAATTGCGTCTGGATTTCGACCAGATGACGGTAGCTTGCATCGGTCGGATCGGTCGCCAACGCCATTTCGGCCGCCTTCAGCTCCTTATGTAGCGCGCCGGCGCTGCGGTGCAAGTGCAGCGCCTGGGCGAAGGCTTCGCGCGCATCGGCAAGGGCCGCATCCTCCAGCACCGGCCAAATGCGCGCCTTGCGGATCAGGCTCACCGCGCGTTCCCAGCGCTCCAGATGCCCCGCCCGTTCGATCGTGGCGATCACCGTACCGCGATCATCGGCCGCTTCGTGGGCCATGGCGTCGAGTATCGTCGCATGCAGAAGTTTGAGGTCGGGATGCGACAATTCGAGGAACTCGGCATGCTCGAAATTCTCATCGATCAGCGCCGGATGGTTGACCAGGGCGACCACGATGGCGGTCTCGCGCAACGGCATGACGCCGCCCGCGCGCTTGACCATGGCCGAGCGAGCCAGGCTTTCGGACACTGCAAACCGTCCCGCCGCCGCCCCCGGCCGCGCAAACTGGCCGCCTTGCGCGTTGTCCTTCTTGTCCCATTGGCCTTGCTTGCGCGGCGCCCGCTGGCTGCCGAAAAACGCCTGCACGCGCTCGCGCATTTCCTGCGCATAGTGGTAGCGCACGCTCTCGTCCTTGATACGGCCGGTGAGTTCACGCAGCGTCTTTTCCAGTTCGGCGCGGCGTTCCGGCGTGTCGAAGACCCCGCCCGAGGTCTCGCGCATCCACAGGAGGTCGGCCAGGGGCCGGGCGTCCGACAGCACGGTGCGAAACGCCTCCGCCCCCTCGCTCTTCACCAGATCGTCCGGGTCCTTGCCTTCCGGCAGCAACGCGAAACGCACCGTGCGACCGGCCTGGATCAGCGGCAGCGCCAGATCGGCGGCGCGCCACGCGGCCTTCATCCCGGCCTGGTCGCCATCGAAGCACAGCACCGGCTCGCCGGCCATACGCCACAAAAGGTCGAGCTGGTTTTCGGTCAGCGCCGTGCCGAGCGGAGCCACGACATTGTCGAAACCGGCCTGCGCCAGCGCGATCACGTCCATATAGCCTTCGACGGCGATCACCGTGCCGTCCCTGCCCATGGCCTTTCTGGCGCGGGCGAAATTGTAGAGCACATTGCCCTTGTGAAAAAGTTCGGTTTCCGGCGAGTTCAGGTATTTCGCCGAAATCTCGGGTGACAACGCCCTTCCCCCGAAGGCGATGATGCAGCCGCGCGAATCGCCGATCGGAAACATGATGCGGTCGCGAAAGCGGTCGTATGACACCGGAATGTCGTCGCCATGGACGACCAGCCCGCAGGCCTCGATCTCGGCCTTGCCGACGCCCTTGCCGGCGAGATGCTCCTTCAGCGCATTGCGGCTGTCCGGCGAGTAACCCAGCCGGAACGCCTGTTGCGTGGCCGGCGTCAGGCCGCGGTCGCGCAAATAGGCGCGGGCCTTTGCCCCGTCCGCCGCCTGCAGCCGCTCCTGGAAGAATTTCGCCGCCCTCTCCATGACGTCGTGGAGCGAGGCGCGCTCCTTTTCGCGCGCTTCGGATAGAGCGTCCCGCGCCGGCATCGCCACGCCGGCGAGATCCGCGATCCGCTCGACGGCCTCGGGAAAGCTCAACCCCTCCAGTTCTGTCAGGAACTTGAAATGGTCGCCCGAAACGCCGCAGCCGAAGCAGTGGTAGCGGCCTTTCTTGTCCTCGCAATGAAAACTCGGCGATTTTTCGCCATGGAAGGGGCAGCAGGCCCAAAAATCGCCGCGCGACGCGTTGGTTTTCTTCCTCTCCCACGACACGCGCGCGCCGACGACCGAGGAAATCGGCACACGGTCGCGTATCTCGTCGAGGAAGGAATTGTCGAAGCGCATGAGCGGGTCCCGTTCAAGCCTATATAAACATGGCCGACGCCGGCACGACTCCTATCGCCGGGCGTGCCCGGTATTCACAGGGTTGCAAAGTCGACAGTAAGCTACAGCATATCGCAGCCCTTTTCATCCCTTCGATCTCCGACACCCCGCGTCGTCCGGACACGGGCCTCGTCCAATAGCCAAAACTTATTATCCGGCTAAAGTATAGCCGGGTTGGCAATGATCGTGATTCGCAACAGCATCTCAGCCTTCGCCGCTTGTTTCGCGCGAAACGCGGATGTGCGGCCATGAGCGGCTCGCTCCTCCTGCTGCATCTCGCCGGCGCGGTCGCGCTGCTGCTCTTTGCCACGCGCATGGTGCGTACCGGCGTCGAGCGCGCCTATGGCGATATTCTGCGCCACCGGCTGCGCGCCATCCTGCGCAATCCGCTGCTGGCGGTCGGCGCGGGCGCGGCACTCGCGGTTGCCCTTCAAAGCGCCACGGCGGTAGCCCTCATCGTCGGTTCCTTCGCAGGCTCCGGCATCGTCGGCGGCACGTCCGGCCTGCTCGCCGTGCTCGGCGCGGATGTCGGCTCCTCGCTGGTGGTCAAGCTGCTCAGCTTCGATCTGGAAATCCTGACGCCGATCTGCCTGGTGGTCGGCGCGGGACTGTTCCTGGCGACCTCGCGCCGCGAACTCCTGCAGCTCGGCCGCATCCTGATCGGCGTCGGCCTGCTCATTCTTTCTCTCCGCCTGATCGGCGAGGCGTCGGAGCCGCTACGGCAGAGCGACATCCTGCCCGTCGTAGTGAATTATCTGTCCGGCGATCCGGTCACCGCCTTTATCCTTGCGGCAATCATGACCTGGCTGTTCCATTCCAGCGTGGCCGCGATCCTGCTGGTCGCGGCGCTGGCCGCGCGCGGCCTGTTGCCCGTCGATCTCGGCATCGTGCTCGTTCTCGGCGCCAATATAGGGGGCGGTATCATCGCCGTCATGCTGTCGCGCGCGGCGCCCCTCAAGGCCCGCATCGTGCCGCTCGGCAACCTCATCATGCGCGGAGCCGGCGCGGTCACGGCGCTGGTCGCCGTCATCTGGCTGGAGCCGCCGCTCGGCCTTTTGGGCGCTGCCGCGCCGGAACAACTCGTCCACGCG
>JBGTLX010000265.1:0-2078 GCA_041743855.1 Rhizobiaceae bacterium
CCGGAACGGCAGTTCCTGGAACTACGAGCCGGTGGAATTCACCAGGGCCGTCTCCAGCGGGACGATCGATATCGCGGCGGGCGACAAGGTCACGATCGCGCAGCCCGTTGACTGGGGCCGCTACCGGCTCGAAATCGAAACCGCCGATCCGGCGGGTCCGGCGACGAGTTTTGAGTTCGACGCCGGCTGGTACGTGGAGGCAAGTTCGACCGAGACGCCGGACGGGCTCGAAATCGCGCTCGACAAGGAGACTTATGCGCCCGGCGAAGTGGCGAAGTTGAAAATCTCGCCGCGCTTTGCCGGCGAGCTGCTGGTGACCGTCGGCGCGGACAAGCTTTTGAGTACAGTTTCCACCGCCGTGCCCGAAGGCGGCGCGACCATCGACATTCCGGTAGGGGCCGATTGGGGCGCCGGCGCTTACGTCACCGCGACGCTCTATCGGCCCGGCGAGGCGCAAGAATCGCGCATGCCGGCGCGCGCCATCGGCGTGAAATGGCTGAAGGTCGATCCGGGCGCGAGGAAACTTGCGGTGGCGCTGTCCGCTCCGGAAAAATCCACGCCGCGTTCCACCCTCTCCATTCCGGTTTCGGTGACGGGCGCGGCGCAAGGCGACAACGCTTATGTTATGGTCGCGGCGCTCGATCTCGGCATCCTCAACCTCACCGACTACAAGGCGCCCGATCCGGTCGAATGGTTCTTCGGCCAGCGCCGCCTCGGGCTTGAACTGCGCGACCTTTACGGCCGCCTGATCAATGGCTCGCTGGGCGCGACGGGGCGCATCCGCACCGGCGGCGACGGCGCGGCGATGACGGCCGATGGCAACCCGCCGACCGAAAAGCTGGTCGCCTTCTTCTCCGGGCCGGTCCTGCTCGACGCCGACGGCAAGGCGGTGATCGATTTCGACATTCCGCAGTTCAACGGCACGGTCAGGATCATGAGCGTCGCCTGGACGAACGAAGCGGACGGCCACGCCAGCCAGGACGTGATCGTGCGCGACCCGGTGGTGGTGACCGCCGGCCTGCCGCGCTTCCTCGCGCCCGGCGACGCGGCGGTGATGCGGCTCGATGTCGCCAACACGGACGGCCCCGACGGCGATTATGCGCTCTCCATTGAAACCACCGGCGACCTGTCGACCGGAAGCATGGCGTTGCCTGAAAAACTGACGCTCGCCGGCGGCAAGCGCCAGACGATGACCGTGCCGCTGATCGCCCAGACGGCCGGCGACGCCGGCATCACGATCCGGCTGGCGCATGCCGACGGCACCTCCGTCGAGCAAAACCTGTCGATCCCCGTGCGCCCGGCGGCGATGCCCGTCACCACGCGCATGGTCGTCGATCTCGGACCCAACGGTTCGAGCCTGCGCGTCGATCGCGAACTTTTGTCGGCAAGCCTGCTCGACGGCGCGTTCGTCAGCGTCGGCGTCTCGCAATCGGCCGCCTTTGACGTGCCATCCATCCTGATGACGCTCGACCGCTACCCCTATGGCTGTGCCGAGCAGACGACCAGCCGCGCGCTGCCGCTGCTCTATGTCAGCGAACTGGCAGCCGGCGCGGGGCTGGAGGACGATCCGGCGCTTAAGGGCCGCATTCAGGACGCCATCGACCGCGTGCTGAACTACCAATCCTCCTCGGGTAGCTTTGGGCTCTGGGGTCCGGGCTACGGCGATCTGTGGCTCGACGCCTATGTCACCGACTTCCTGACACGCGCGCGAGAGCAGAATTTTGCCGTTCCGGCGCAGGCGATGATGCAGGCGCTGGCCAATCTGCAGAATTCGATGGCCTACGACCTCGACCTCGAAAGCCGAGGCAGCGAAATCGCCTATGCGCTCTATGTGCTGGCCCGCAACAAGAAGGCCTCGGTAGGCGACCTGCGTTACTATGCCGACACGCAACTCGAGGCGTTTTCCAGCCCGATGGCGATCGCCCAGCTTGGCGCGAGCCTGGCGCTCTACGGTGACGCCCCGCGCTCCGAAGCGGCCTTCACGGCGGCGCTTCAGCTGGCGAAAACCGCGCCGGAGCATGACTGGAACCGCTCGGACTACGGTTCGCGGTTGCGCGACGGAGCGGCGATGCTCGCGC
>JBGTLX010000266.1:0-4520 GCA_041743855.1 Rhizobiaceae bacterium
CGCCGCTGAAGAGCCTGCGCCCGCACCTGAGCCAGAAGCAGCACCGGCCGAGGAAGCTCCCGCCCCTGAAGAGCCTGCGCCCGCACCTGAGCCAGAAGCAGCACCGGCCGAGGAAGCTCCCGCCGCTGAAGAGCCTGCACCTGCTCCAGAAGCAGTTCCGGCTGAAGAAGCGCCCGCCGCCGAACAGCCCGCGCCAGAAGCGCCTGCTGCAGAGCAACCCGCGCCTGAGGCAGCGCCTGCAGATCCTGCTGTCCCTGCAGATCCGGCTGCGCCGCCCGTGGAAGGAGCAACTCCGGCTGTTCCGAACGCGGCGCCGGTCCTCGACAGCCAGAAGCAGCCCGCTGCCGAAGGCGAGCAGGCCGCTCAGCCGGCTCCGGCTGCTCCTGCCGGACCGCCGCCCCAGAGCGATGCAGAAGCGCAGGCCACTCCTATCGCGCCGGAAAGCATCAAGCCGGTGACCGAAGAAGAAGGTCAGCGGATTGAACTCGGCGCTACCGCCGAGGAACGCCAGCAGAACCGTCGTGAACGCCGCGAACGCCGCGAAGGCGCGGAAGTCATCGAGGAGTTCAACGACAACCGGGTGATCATAGAGATCAACAACAACGTCTATATCGACAGCCCGGATTACGAGCGGATCATCTACAACTCCGAGGAAGTCTATTACGAGGAGTTGCCGCGCGGCCGGACCCGTGAAGTGATCGTGCGTGCCGACGGCAGCCGGATCATCACGATCCGCGACCGTTACGGCGATGTCGTGCGTCGCTCGCGCGTTTACCCCGACAACCGGGAGATCATCCTGGTCTATGTAGAAGACCAGTATTACCAAGACGGCGGTGTCTTCGTCGATCCCGGTCTGAGCCTGCCGCCGCTGGTGTTGAGCATACCGCGCGAGGAATACATCCTCGAAGCGAACCTGGTTGAAGAATCGGACGACTACTACACCTTCCTCGACCAGCCTCCGGTCGAGCAGGTTGAGCGCACCTATTCGCTCAACGAGGTGAAGCGGTCGGCCCGTATTCGCGACAAGGTCCGTCGCGTCGATCTCGACACCATCACCTTCGAGTTCGGTTCGGCGACCATTCCCGAGAGCGAGATCACCAAGCTCGAGGACGTGGCCGGCGCGATGACCAAGATGCTGGAAGAGAATCCGGCGGAAACCTTCCTGATCGAAGGCCACACCGACGCCGTCGGCGCCGATCTCGCCAATCTGGCGCTGTCGGACAGGCGTGCCGAGGCGGTTGCGAGTGCATTGACCACGGTCTTTGCAATCGCGCCGGAAAACCTTGCGACGCAGGGCTATGGCGAGCAGTTCCTCAAGGTGAAAACCGAGGAGCCGGAAGAGGAAAACCGTCGTGTCGCCATTCGGCGCATCACGCCTCTGGTGGCGCCGGTCGCCAGCGCCAACTGATGGGTAACGATCTCGCGATTGAATGCTCGAAACATTGAATCGCGGGATCGCCGCCCCCAGATATATCGAATTCCCTGCCCCATCCTGCCTCCAGCAGGATCACGGCAAGAACGCCCGGCCGGCCCCCCTCCGGTCGGGCTTTTTCATGGGCGGAGGCAGTTCCCGGCTGGTTCCGCCGCGTTGACACTGGGGCATCCGGCAATAACTTAAAGTCGCTGCGCCATCTGTTTCCAGGACAAAAAATCGCGTCAGGCCCATGACCTCTCCCGACCCCGACTATGTGCAATGGCTGGTGAGCGAATCGATGCTTGGCTGCGCCAGGGATCGCGCCAGAAAATACGGCGGAAACCATCGTTTATGGCAACGCCCCTATGCCGAGGCCAAGCCGCGCGCGGCATCGGCTATCGCATCGGTGTGGTTCACCGCCTATCCGGCTTCGTTCCTGACCGCGAATGGCGAGCCGGTTCTGCATGCGCTGGCCAACCACAGGCTGTGGCAGGCGTTTTCCTCCATCGGAATCCAGGCGCTGCACACAGGTCCGCTGAAACGCGCGGGCGGGCTGACGGGCAAGGACTACACGGCGACCACGGACGGCAATTTCGACCGCGTCAGCATGGAGATCGACCCCAAATACGGGACGCGGGACGATTTTCTGACGGTGAGCCGCGCGGCAGCCGCCCACAACGTCATCATCATCGACGACATCATTCCGGCCCATACCGGAAAAGGGGCGGACTTCAGGCTGGCCGAAATTGCCTATGAGGACTATCCTGGGCTCTTCCACATGGTTCAGATACCGGAAGCCGACTGGGATAGTCTGCCTGCGGTGGAGGAAGGCCGGGAATCGGTTAATCTGACCACCCCGATCGTCGATCTGTTTGCCGAAAAAGGCTATATCGTCGGGCAACTCCAGCGTGTGATCTTTTTCGAGCCGGGGATCAAGGAGACTGACTGGAGCGCGACAGCGCCCATTGTCGGCGTCGACGGCGTGACGCGCCGCTGGGTCTATCTGCACTATTTCAAGGAAAGTCAGCCGGCGCTGAACTGGCTGGATCCGTCCTTCAGCGCCCAACAAATGATCGTCGGCGACGCGCTCCATTCTCTCGACGTGCTGGGGGCGGGCGGCCTGAGGCTCGACGCCAACGGGTTTCTCGGCGTCGAGCGGCGCGCCGGCGGGCCGGCATGGTCGGAGGGCCATCCGCTCGCCGTGGTCGGCAACCAGTTGATCGGCGGCATGATCCGCAAGGCCGGCGGATTCTCCTTTCAGGAACTGAACCTGACGGTCGACGACATCGCCGTCATGTCGCGCGGCGGCGCGGACCTTTCCTACGATTTCATCACGCGGCCGGCCTATCAGCATGCGCTGGTGACCGGCGACACCGAGTTCCTGCGGCTGATGCTGCGCACTGTCCACGAGTTCGGGATCGACCCGGCTTCCCTGATCCACGCGCTGCAGAACCATGACGAACTGACGCTGGAGCTGGTGCATTTCTGGACCCTGCACGCCAACGACATCTACACTTTTCAAGGCCAAACCTGGCAGGGCCGCACGCTGCGCACACATCTGCGCGAAACCATGTATCAGGCGCTTAGCGGCCCGGCCGCGCCCTACAATCTGCGTTTCGTCACCAACGGCATCGCCTGCACGACGGCGAGCGTCATCACCGCCGCGCTTGGCATCGACGACATCAGCGCGCTGACCGAAGAGCAGATTGCCCAGGTTCAGAAGATCCACATCTTGCTGGCCATGTACAACGCGTTCCAGCCGGGCGTTTTCGCGCTGTCGGGGTGGGATCTGGTTGGGGCTCTGCCGCTGTCGCCCGAGGAAGTGGCGCATCTGATGCACGATGGCGATACGCGCTGGATCCAGCGCGGCGCCTACGACATCCTCGATTTCGACCCGCAGGCCATCGCTTCATCCGAGGGTCTGCCCAAGGCAAGGGCGCTTTATGGCGGGCTGGCGGCGCAGCTGGAACGGCCGGATTCCTTCGCCTCCCAGTTGAAGCGGCTTCTTGCTGTGCGGCAGGCTTACGGGATCGCGGCGAGCCGGCAGATACTCATCCCCGATGTCGTTGCACCTGGACTTCTGGTGATGGTGCATGAACTGCCCGACGAGCGCGGCACTCAGGTCACGGCGCTCAATTTCGGCTCGGTCTCCGTCGAGGAAACGGTCACCTTGCCGGACGTGACCGACAGCCTCGTCGTCGACATGGTCGAGGAATTGGTGATCGGCGACATCGACGCCGAGGGCAAGTTCACGATTCTGCTGGCGCCCTATGAAGGGAAGTCACTCAGGATCGTCGGCAACCTTCCCGGCATGTCGTGAGCATTGTACGGTCCGGGTGCGATCAAAAAAATTCGGAACGGTGTCGGATAGAAGGTCGTTCAATCGTCCTTGGGCTAATCGCAACCGAAGAAGGAGATTTTCATGTCGTATGTCGATGGATTCGTGCTGGCCGTGCCGAAAGACAATATCGAGGCCTACAAGAAAATGGCGAACGAGGCAGGAGCGGTCTGGATGGAATTGGGCGCGCTCAACTATGTGGAATGCATCGCCGACGATGTGCCTTACGGCGAGCTCACTTCATTCCCGCGCGCGGTGCAAGCCAAGGATGACGAGATCGTTGCCTTCGCGTGGATCACCTACGAATCGCGCGAGCACCGCGACGCGGTCAACAAGAAGGTGATGGCCGACCCGCGCATGAAGCCAGACATGGCCAATATGCCGTTCGACGGCAAGCGCATGATTTATGGCGGCTTCAAGCCGTTCATGGAGCTGTAGGCGGCTAGGGTTCGCTCGCGACGATCCGAAGCATGTGATTGTCCCAGACATGGTCGGCGTCGACGGATTGCGATCCATCGACGCCGACGATCGCACCCGTTCCGGCTGTCGCCAGATAGCCTGTGCCGTCGGGCGCGAGGCCGCAGACCTCGGTAAGGCTGGTGGTGGAGACGATGTTGCCGATTGCCGCGTCGAGGATCGTCAGGCAATTGCCCTGCGGCGAGGAGATGGCGACGGTGCCTGCTTCCCGGTTTGCAGCCACCGAGCCGATATAGTTGCGGAAACCGGAAACTATGTCTTCCGGCATGTCGAGCAGTTGAAGTTCCTTGC
>JBGTLX010000267.1:0-4416 GCA_041743855.1 Rhizobiaceae bacterium
CTGCTCAACTCCAAGAAGGACGAATCCGAGCTGACCATGTGCTCGGATGTCGACCGCAACGACAAGAGCCGGGTCTGCGAACCGGGTTCGGTGCGGGTCATCGGCCGCCGCCAGATCGAGATGTATTCGCGGCTGATCCACACGGTCGACCATATCGAGGGGCGGCTGCGCGAGGGCATGGATGCGTTCGATGCCTTTTTGTCCCACGCCTGGGCGGTCACCGTCACCGGCGCGCCGAAATTATGGGCCATGCGCTTCATTGAAAACAACGAGAAAAGCCCCCGCGCCTGGTATGGCGGGGCGATCGGCATGGTGAATTTCAACGGCGATCTGAACACCGGCCTGACGCTTCGAACCATCCGCATCAAGGACGGCATCGCCGAGGTGCGCGCAGGCGCCACATTGCTGTTCGACAGCGACCCGAACGAAGAAGAAGCTGAAACCGAACTGAAGGCATCCGCCATGCTCTCCGCCATCCGCGACGCCAAGTCGGGCAACGCCGCCGCTGCCGAGCGCCAGTCAGCCAGAGTGGGCGACGGGGTCAGCATCCTGCTCGTCGACCATGAGGACAGTTTCGTCCACACGCTGGCCAACTATTTCCGCCAGACCGGCGCGACGGTCTCGACCGTGCGCTCGCCCGTGGCCGAAGAGGTGTTCGACCGGCTAAAACCCGATCTGGTAGTGCTGTCGCCCGGCCCCGGCCTGCCCAAGGATTTCGACTGCGCCGCCACCATCAAGAAGGCGCGGGCGCGCGACCTGCCGATCTTCGGCGTTTGTCTCGGGCTGCAGGCGCTGGCCGAAGCCTATGGCGGCGAGTTGCGGCAATTGCACGTGCCCATGCACGGCAAGCCGTCGCGCATCCGCGTGTCGAAGCCGGGCATCATCTTTTCGGGCTTGCCCAAGGAGGTGACGGTCGGCCGCTACCATTCGATCTTCGCCGACCCGGTGCGCCTGCCCGACGAATTCATCGTCACCGCCGAGACCGAGGATGGCGTCATCATGGCCTTCGAGCACAAGAGCGAACCGATCGCGGCGGTGCAGTTCCATCCCGAATCGATCATGACGCTCGGGCAAAACGCCGGCATGCGCATGATCGAGAACGTCGTCGCGCATCTGCCGAAGAAGGCACGGGTGAAGGCGGCGTGAGAGTGCAGCGCCAATCCCTCCCCCTTGAGGGGAGGGTGGCCGCGCAGCGGCCGGGTGGGGTCGCCCAACACGTGCTCGACGTCTTTCTTGCGCCGCGCGCTGCCTTTTCCAACCCCCTCTGGCTGCTTCGCAGCCATCTCCCCCTCAAGGGGGGAGAGTAGGCGCCCATGCCCTCCAAGCAACGCGTCGCCTCGCTCGCCTTTTGGTCGACCGTCATCGCCATCGCCGTTCTCGGGCTAAAGGTGCTGGCCTGGCGGCTGACCGGGTCGGTCGCGCTCTATTCCGATGCGCTGGAATCGATAGTCAACGTCATCGCCTCGCTGGCGGCTTTTTGGGCGATCCGCGTCAGCCAGACGCCCGCCGATCGGGACCATCCCTTCGGCCATCACAAGGCCGAGTATTTTTCCGCCGTGCTCGAAGGCGTTCTGATCGTGCTCGCCGCATGCCTGATCATCTTGGAGGTCGGGCGCGCCTGGGCGACGCCGATGAACCTCGAACAACCCTGGACGGGTCTCGCGGTCAACGGCGCTGCCTCGGTGGTCAATCTGGTCTGGGCGCAAATTCTCATCCGCGCCGGCCGCGCCCATCGCTCCCCCGCCCTGATTGCCGACGGCCGCCACATCATGACCGATGTGGTGACGTCGCTCGGCGTCATCGTCGGGCTCGTCGGCGCGGTTCTGACCGGCTGGACCATCCTCGACCCGGCGCTGGCCATCGTCGTTGCGCTGAACATCCTCTGGCAGGGCTGGCAGGTCATCGGCCAGTCGGTTCAGGGGCTGATGGACCGGTCGCTGGCGGACGGGGAGATCGCCGAAATCCGCACAATCATCGACGCCAAGTCCAGCGGCGCGATTGAATATCACGATTTGAAGACCCGCGAGGCTGGCCGCGCCCGGTTCGTGGAGTTCCATCTGGTCGTCCCGGAGCGCATGGCGGTCGGCGACGCGCACGACATTTGCGACCGGATCGAGGACGCGCTGAAAAGCGCCATGCCCGGCGCGCGCGTGGTCATCCACATCGAGCCCGAGGGCGAGGCGGAGGCGGCGACAGCCACAACGCCCATCGCCTGAAATCGCTCCGGCGGCCAGTCGCGTCATATTTTCCGCCGCCCTCGCCGTCCGGGCGATCGTTGCCGGTTGAAATATGCTCGCGGCGGACGAGCGGGCTTCCGCCACCGCGGCATTGCAAGGGCGAATTAATCCGAAACCCCGGCCCGCATTTGTAAAAATCGCCCGCTTATGCGAAATTATAACTCCTGCGGAGCCATGGAACGAATATGCGCCGCCGCACTTTTCACTGTTGCGAAGCATAATTTTTCACCGTCATTTTTGCTTGTTGCCCATGAACAACACGGATCAAACTCCGATATGCCGGTTATTGAAAAAAAGTCCGACGAGCAGAAGGACGCCGAAGCCGAAGTCGAGAGCTTCCACGACGACCTCGGCCCATTCGTTGTCGCCGCCGAGACGACACGAATGGCCATGGTGTTCACCGACGCCAAGGAACCCGACAATCCGATTATCTTCGTCAACGACGCTTTCCTGCATCTGACGGGCTACTCCCGGGAAGAAGTGCTCGCCCAGAGCTTCAATTTCTTTATGGCCGAAGGCGCGGATGACGAAGCGCTGGAACTGATCCAGGCTGAATTCGAGGGCAATTCCGATGACGGCAAGGAAGTTCTTTACCGCCGAAAGGACGGCAGCACATTCTGGGCCGGGATCTTCATCAGCCCGGTTCGCGACAAGGAAGACGAGATCGTCCAGTATTTCGCCTCCTTCGTCGACCTCACCCGGCACAAGGACGAGCAGGCTCAGTCCAGAATGCTCATCGACGAATTGAACCACCGCGTGAAGAACACGCTGGCGACGGTGCAGTCGATCGTCTGGCAGGCTTCGCGGACGATGACCGATCCCAAGGCCATCCGGGAAGCCATCGAATCCCGTCTCGCCGCGCTCTCGCGTTCGCACGATTTGCTGTCCCGCGAAAACTGGCACAGCGCCGGCTTGCGCGATGTGCTCAAGGACGCCCTCGAACCGTTCACGGTCGCGGACAGCCGGATGGAGCGTATCGTGCTGTCTGGCGAGGATGTGCGGTTTCCGCCGAAATCGGCCCTGGCCCTCGGGATCGCCTTCAACGAACTGGCCACCAATGCCGTAAAATACGGAGCGTTTGCGAATGCTGCGGGATCCCTCCTGATCGAATGGAGGACCGAACCGACGCCGACGGGCATGAGCATGATTCTGTGCTGGCGGGAAAAAGACGGTCCGCCGGTGACGCGGCCGTCACGCAAGGGCTTCGGCTCGCGGGTCATCGAGCGCGGCCTGACGCACGAACTCGGAGGCACGGTGGAGCTTCACTACCGGCCTGATGGGGTGGTTTGCGAAATGACCATTCCGGTGCCGGGAACAGCCAATGGATAGCCTGCTTTCCGGCTGTCGCATCCTCGTCGTCGAGGACGAAATGCTGATCCTGCTGACGATCGAGGACATGCTGGCCGATCTCGGTTGCGAGCACGTGTCGGCCGCGGCCACCATCGACAAGGCCCTAGCGCTCATCGAGGCGCAGGTCTTCGATGTCGCCATGCTGGACATGAACCTTGGCGGCCACGAAAGCCACGCCGTGGCTGAAGCGCTCGCGGCGCGCAAAGTGCCTTTCCTCTTTTCCACCGGCAATAGCCTTCACGACCTATGGGACGGTTTTGATGACCGCCCGGTGCTTCGCAAGCCGTTCATGTTTGAAGAAATGGTCGCTATCATGACCCGCCTGCTCCCCCGGCCATAGCGGAAAAATCCCGCCCTTGCCTGCTAGCAGCCCGTCCTGTATCAAACCGCCCATGTCTTTTCGCCGCAACCACGCCGATCAAAATCGCTCCGCCTTCGCGGCCGAGACGTTTCGCGCGTTTTCCTCGGCGCTGCTGCTTCTCGGCCTTATCGGCGATCGTCGGGCCCGCTGAAGGAGCGCCCGGCGGTCGATGTGCCGCCCGGGCATTTTTACAAGCTCCTTGCCAGCCATAATTCCCTGCATGAAGATTGAATAGGCGCTGTTTTTAGGCGATAGCTTCGCCGCCGACGCGCCGGGAGCAAACGAGATGGACGCAATTACTGACGCGCGCGGCACGGGGCCGATGCCCGACGCCGCGACGAAATACGCCCCCTACCCCGCCGTCGGCCTGACCGACCGGACCTGGCCCGACAGGCGCATCGACAAGGCGCCGATCTGGTGCTCGGTCGATCTGCGCGACGGCAACCAGGCGCTGATCGACCCGATGGG
>JBGTLX010000268.1:0-1964 GCA_041743855.1 Rhizobiaceae bacterium
ATCGTGAAGCCCGCGGTCTTGGCGGCATCGGATGCGCTCGCGGCGGTGACGAGCCCCATCTTTTCGGCTTTCACTGCGGCTTCAAGGCGCTCGACCAGCGCCGAGAACGACAACTTGGTATCCATGACCGACCAGCCAGGACGGGGAGAGATGGTTCCCGCGTTGCCGGTGACTGACATGAATAGTAAGCGATAGCAGCGAAAACGAAGCGTTTCATGTCCTGACTCCTGCGTTGGACGGCGGACGGATGAGCATGAAGTTCAATTGAACATAGTGCCGAGTTTATTCGATTGTGAGACCTTAAATGAGGCGCCGCGCCGGTCCAGTTCCCGATCGAGAGCTTCGATTTGCTCAAACAGCGAAATGTTGAGCTTTGACGTGACCTCCAAGCGCGTATCCTCGAACGCGTCTTCGTTTGGATGCGTCGATCGCCATTGGTCTATCCGCAGATCGCGGTCAATCAGCAGCTTCTCGATTTGCGGTCTGAACAGTCTGATCATGGCAGTCAGCCAGCGGTCTGCCGGATGACCCTCAGAGCGCTGAACTGCAAAGCGATCAAGCTGGGCGATGATGAGGTCGGCTTTGCGCCACACTTCGCCCGTGACCCACCGATTGGTCGTAAACAGCCGTACAGGAAAGCCCGTCGGGGTCATCGAGATACCGACCATATGAGTCAGACGAGCCTTTGAAGCGCCTGAGCTGCGCCTGCGCCTCTCTCTGACGTCCATGAACGTGTGAAAGTGGCCAAAATCTCCATCATCTCGGTCGCCGGGCGCGTGAGCATGAAAATAATACTGACATCCCGAGTGCTCGTCGTAGACATCCCCAGAGGGATAGTGATCCCACTCGACGAAGGCGTCGGAGCCACGCAAAACATCCAATACCAGGTTTTTCGACGGCTCACCAAGTTCGTCGATACAGCGGACGATTGTGATGCCTGCCTCGGCCATGTTCGCTAACCTCGTATCGGAAAGTCGCGACAGACAATCCTGAGAGATCATGCTTTGGCCTCGCGACTACGTGACCATGGGCCAGCGATCCGCGCGATCGCCGGCCCAAGGACGATGATAATAGATTAACAGCGTTACTTCCTTTTCGGGGCGCACGGATTCGTCGCGCAAGGATTCTTCGCCTTCTTTGCGGCAGGTGCGCAGGGATTGCCGGCCTTCTGAGCCTTCGGGGCGCAGGGCTTGCAACCGCGTCGAGCGGCCGGTGCGCAAGGGTTTGCCTGTGCGAAGGCGGGAACCGGCGCGGTTGCCATAAGCCCGCCGATCGCGGTGATTGCGCCGAGTGTTTTCAGAGATTTCTTGAGTGCAGACATGTAAGTCCCTCCTTGGACCGATTCGTTCAACGGCTCGCGGAAGATCAGTCCCAACGCGGATAGCGGCCACTTGCCCTCGGCCGATAAGCCCAAGGCAACCATGTCATTGACGAACAAGCCCGAAAAAATCGGATCGCTCGCACTCCGCGGGGCTGTCACCAGCCGTCCTGACGTGTTCGGGAGGCGCATCGAAAAGGTTACGCGGCCGCATTGCGAGGCGCTCCCGCGTTTCCTGGATCTCACTTCAATTGCTGTCGAGGCAGGCCAATATTCGGAGGGCGGGGCCGCTCAGCCAGTCGATGCTTCCAGAGCCATACCCGACCACAAGACCCGAGCGGGAGACGAGGTATGTGATCGGCATGCCATAGAGAGCAAAAAAGGCATTGTTCGGATTCTCTCGATTCGAGTACGCGACGAATTCGTGCGGGTCGAGAAAGATCGGGAGCTCTCGCAAGTCGATGGACTTCTTGAAGCGCTCGACGGCCCTACGTCCGCCCTTGTCATGCGAGACTGCGACGACACGAAGGTCGGGAATGCTACGCGAACGGAGCAGGCGCTCCAGGACCGGCAGTTCGGTACGGCAAGGTGCGCACCAGGTCGCCCAGAAATTGACGAGGGCCGGCTTCCCACGCAACGTTCCGAG
>JBGTLX010000269.1:0-3153 GCA_041743855.1 Rhizobiaceae bacterium
CCACTTTGTCAGGCGGCTCGAGCGATGGAACCACATCGCTCGTCGCCACCTTCCGCGTGGATCGTCTCACCATCGGAGAAACAGAATGATTCAATCTAACCGCTTCTTGCTCTCGAAACCGTCGTCAAGGCGCTTTTCCAGAGCCACCAAATCGTCGGGCAAAGGCATGCCCATGGCGCGCAGCTCGTTCAGCTCCTCGCGGATACGCTCGTGCAGCTCATGCACGTCCTCGGGCTGCTCGACCATTTCTTCCAGCAGCAGCGCGATCCGGGCCTTTATTTCCTCGAACGCCATGTTTTTCTCCCTGAACTGCTCACCCCAGCATGCGCGACACAAGCTGGGCCGTATAGTCCACCATCGGCACGATGCGGGCATAGTTGAGCCGGGTCGGGCCGATGACGCCGAGCGCCCCGATGACGCGGGCGTCCTTGTCGCGATAGGGCGCAACGACGAGCGACGAGCCCGACAGCGAAAACAGCCGGTTTTCCGAACCGATGAAGATGCGCACGCCAGAGCCTTCTTCGGCGAGGTCGAGCAGCTGGATCAGCCCGTCCTGCGTCTCCAGATCCTCGAACAGATGTTTCAGGAGTTCGATGTCGGCCTGCGCGGTGACGTTTTCGAGAAGATTGGCGCGGCCGCGCACGATGAGCCGCGACGGCATGCCACTTTGGGCGCCGGCCCACACCGCCAGACCCTTTTCGACCAGATCGCGCGACAGCGTGTCGAGGGCGGCGCTCGTTTCGTCCTTGATGCGGGCAATTTCGGTGCGCGCCTCGGCCAGCGTGCGCCCGCGAATGTGAGCGTTGAGGAAGTTCGAGGCTTCGTGCAGCTGCGAAAGGGTGACGCCGGCCGGCAGTTCGACGACGCGATTCTCGACATCCCCATTCTGCGAAACCAGCACGGCCAGCGCCTTGGTCGGTTCGAGCTGGATGAATTCAATGTGCTTCAGCGCCACCTCGTTCTTGGCGGCGAGCACGAGACCGGCTCCGCGCGACATGCCCGACAGCATCTGGCTGGCCTCGGTCAGCATATGCTCCATGGTGGCGCTGCTGCCAGAGGCGCGCACCTGCGCCTCGATGCCGCGGCGCTCCTCCTCCGACAGATCGCCAAGCTGCATGAAGGCGTCGACGAAGAAGCGCAGGCCTTTTTGCGTCGGCAGGCGGCCGGCGGAAATATGCGGCGCATAGACGAGGCCGAGCTGTTCGAGGTCGCTCATCACGTTGCGGACAGTGGCCGGCGACAGCGACGACGGCAGCATGCGCGACAAATTGCGCGAGCCGACCGGCTCGCCGTCGAGCAGATAGGAATCGACGATGCGCCGGAATATTTCGCGCGAGCGCATGTCGAGGGATTGCAGGGCGGTGTCGGACAGCGGTTTCGTCATTGCCACCAAGATATAGGATGGGGACGCGAACACAAAGGGACGTTTGCCGAATGAAGAACTCCCCACTTGGAGTATGGCGTTCCATGACGACTACCGACGCCTCCGCTGCCCCTCATCTGCCTGCCGGCATCTTCTCCCCGTATAGTGACGGGGAGAAGATGGCTGTGTCGGGTTTTCCTTTGCGCTCGCGGTGGCGCGGGGCTAAAAGCCCGCAACGACTCCCGATTTTCCCGATCAGAAAGCAGCTGAATGCGCCCTTCCAAACGCCAGTTCGACGAAATGCGCGCCATTTCCTTCGAGCGCAACATCTCCAAGCACGCGGAAGGTTCGTGCCTCGTAAAATTCGGCGATACGCATGTTCTGTGCACGGCGAGCCTGGAGGAGAAGGTGCCGGGCTGGATGCGCAATTCGGGCAAGGGCTGGGTGACGGCCGAATATGGCATGCTGCCGCGCTCGACCGGCGAGCGCATGCGCCGCGAGGCTTCGTCGGGCAAGCAGGGCGGGCGGACGCTGGAAATCCAGCGGCTGATCGGGCGTAGCTTACGGGCCGTGGTCGATCTGCAGGCGCTGGGCGAACAGCAGATCACCGTCGATTGCGACGTGATCCAGGCCGATGGCGGCACCCGCACGGCGGCGATCACCGGCGGCTGGGTAGCGCTGCACGACTGCCTGCGTTGGATGGAAGCGCGCCAGATGACGACTGTCCAAAAGGTGCTGAAGGACCATGTCGCGGCGATTTCCTGCGGCATCCATGGCGACCAGACCGTGATCGATCTCGACTATGTCGAGGATTCAGCGGCCGCCACCGACGCCAATTTCGTCATGACCGGCAAGGGCGGCATCGTCGAAATCCAGGGCACGGCCGAGGGCGCGCCGTTCTCGGAAGAGCAGTTCGCGGCGCTGATGGCGCTGGCCAAGAAGGGCATTGCGCGGCTGGTGAGTTTGCAAGAGATGGCGGTGGCTTGAGACCTAGGATTGACGTCCATGATTTATGGCACCCCCCTCTGTCCTGCCGGTCATCTCCCCCCCAAGGGGGGAGATCACTCGACATGTTTGTTTTCGCCCCTCTCGTGCGTCGATAGAGAAGCGACGACGTTCCAACTGCTGATCTCCCCCCTTGGGGGGGAGATGGCCGGCAGGCCAGAGGGGGGCGCCTGATGCAGCCCTCCGCCATCCTCGAATCCGCGCTCTACGTGACCGATCTCGGCGCGGCGGAGGCATTTTACGGCGAGGTAATCGGTCTGGAGCGGATCGCCAAGGCGGAAGGCCGGCATGTGTTTTTCCGCTGCGGCGCGGGCGTGCTGCTGCTGTTTAACGCCGAGGCGACGCGCCAGCCTCCGGCAGCCGACGCGAAGCTGCCGGTTCCGCCGCATGGCACAGCCGGCGAAGGGCATCTGTGCTTTACAGCTAAGGCCTCCGAGATCGACCGCTGGAAGACGCATCTGGCGGAAAGCGGCATAGAGATCGAGGCCGATTTCGAATGGCCAGGCGGCGGGCGCTCGATCTATTTCCGCGATCCGTCCGGCAATTCGATCGAATTCGCCGAGCCTAAAATCTGGGAGTTGTGATGCGGGTTCTGGACGGGAAAAAGATCGTCGTCGCCAGCCACAATGACGGCAAGCTGCGCGAATTCGCCGATCTGATGGCGCCTTTCGGCTTCGAAGCGAAGTCGGCTAAGGAATTCGGGTTGGCCGAGCCCGACGAAACTGGTTCGACCTTCCAGGAGATTGCCTTCATCAAGGAATACGCTGCGGCAAAAGCGACCGGCC
>JBGTLX010000270.1:0-4743 GCA_041743855.1 Rhizobiaceae bacterium
TGGGAAAACGGGCGGCCTTCGGTTCGCTCGTTTTAGAATTTATATGCGACCCGCAGGCCGCCCGTCCGGCGTTCTCTAGGTTTCAAACCGCTCCTCTTTGATCGACCCGCCGCGTCCTCCCACGGGCTCTGCTAGAGACGCCGTTGCAAGGTGGGAGCAACTCTCGGCAGGCCTAGCGCGTCCCCTTCCAACGCTGCAGAAGACTCCACCAGCCTTTCCTGGGGGAGCGGCCAAACCTCCCCGGAATTGAGCCACGTTAGCCCGCATCCGAGGCGCCGGTCCCTTCCCACGCAATCACCGTCATGACCGGTGTTCCCGGCGGGAGGAACGAGACGGAGTGTAAGGGAGGCGGGAAGGGTGTGGATAAGATTCGTTAAAAACAATCCCCTCGCCGGCGATTTCCAGCACCTTGCCTTGCAAAGAGTTAGGCTAAAATGTTGAAATCGCTAAAAAAGCCTCTCCGCTATCGTTCGGAGCGTTTGTCGCTTAAAAGGCCCACTCGTTGACTTTTATCCCCGGATCACTCCTCACCCTAGATCGGCTCGCTTCAAACAGAATCGCTGCGCCGCTCTATCTCTTTGTTGTCGCATCGGATTTATCTGAAAACCGCTTCGCAGTTTTCGGCCCGATGCTTTAAAGGCATCGGCATGACGGAATTCACTCTCCACATCGGCAACAAGTGTTTCTCCTCATGGTCGCTGAGGCCGTGGGTGGCGATGAAGCATCTGGAGATTCCGTTCGACGAGGAATTCGTGCGTCTGCGTACGCCCGAAACTTTCGGCAGTCTGGCCAAGGTCTCGCCGACGGGGCAGGTGCCCGTCCTGAATCACAATGGCGGCATTGTCTGGGAAACCCTTGCGATCCTTGAATATCTCGCCGATCTGTTCCCGGAGAAAAAACTCTGGCCGGAGAGCATCGAAGCGCGCGCGATGGCGCGCTCGGTGGCGACCGAGATGCATTCCGGCTTTCGCGCGGTCCGCTATGGCTGGCCGATGAATCTGCGCCGGGCCAGACGCCACAAGCCGCTCGACGCGCAAGGTGAGGCGCAACGGACGCGGATCGAGACAATCTGGCGCGAGTGCCGGAAAAAACACGGGCAGAGCGGGCCGTTCCTGTTCGGCCACTTCACCGCCGCCGACGCGATGTACGCGCCGGTGGTCACCCGCTTCGACACCTATGGCGGCGAACTTGCCTCCGACACGCGCGCCTATGTCGAGACGGTGCTCGCAACGTCGGCTATGGTCGAGTGGTATGCGGAAGCGGCCAAGGAGACATGGCCCGAACCGGGTCCGGACGAGTAAAGCCAGCAGGCCCGCGCTGGATCGAGCCTATCGATCTTCAAGCAACGCTTGCTTCTTCTTTGCAAGATAGCAGCGAACCGCAACATCCTCGGTCAGTCCGATCGCGCGCTCGAAGGCGGATACCGCGGCCGCGCGTTCATTGGCGAGAGCAAGCAGATGGGCTCGAACGGCCCAATAGGGCTGATAGTGCGAGACCGATTCCTCGGAAATCTCGGCAAGAGATCGCAGCGCTGCTCCGGTGTTCTCGGCCTCGCTGAGCACGGCCGCATAGGCCACCCGGGCGCCGATCGTCCGAAGGTGGATCGTAAGGCCAAGGTAGAGATGGGCGATCGCCGCCCAGTCGGTCGAACCGCTCAACCGCCGCGCGGCGTGTACGGCCTGGATCGCCGCTTCGATCTGGTATCGTCCGAGTTCGCCCGCGCTCCCGGCTGAGCGGACGACTTGCTCGGCTTCCGCGATCAAGGGTTCGGACCACAAGCCGGTGTCCTGACGCGCGAGATCGACATAGTCGCCGGAAATCGGATCCCGTCGCGCTGGCCTTCGAGATTCGCTAAACAGCATCAGGGCAAGCAGTCCCTTGGCCTCCGCATCTCCCGGCAGAAGCTCGACGATCAATCGCGCGAGCCAGATCGCCTCGTCCGAAAGCGCGTTGGTCTTGCCGTCGTCGGAGAAGGCGTTGTCCCAGCCGAGCGTGTAGGCGGCATAGATCGCATCGAGCACGCTGTCGATGCGCCGGGGCAGGGCGTCCAAGGCCGGAACTTCGAAGCGGATGCCGCCATCCCTGATCTTCGCCTTGGCGCGCGACAGGCGTTGTCCCATGGTCGCGGGCGCGACCAGGAAGGCCGAGCCGATGCGTCTGGCGTCGAGGCCGAGCACGGTCTGCAACATCAACGGCGTCCGGGCGCGGACGTCGATCGATGGATGGGCGCAGACGAGAAGCAGCTTCAGCCGCTCGTCGGCAAATGACGGTTCGGTTTCGGCTACCCGTTCCCGCGCCAGAAGCTCGACATGTCCGGAAAGCGCCTGCGCCGTTTCAAGCCGTCGCCAGTGATCGACCGCGATGCGTCGCGCCGTGGAGAGCAGCCAGGCATCGGGATTTTCGGGAACACCGCCTGCGGGCCATTGTTCGAGTGCGCGAACCAGCGCGCTTGACAAGGCGTCCTCGGCGCCGGCCAGATCCCTCGTGCGAACTGCCAGCAAGGCAACGAGCTTGCCGTAGGACAAGCGCGCGGCTCGCTCCGCCGCCTTGCTGGCCTGACCGCTCAAGGGTCTTCACATCGCCATGACGGGACGAACCTCGACGGCTCCGGTCGAGGCCGCCGGATTGCGCGCCGCCCATTCGAGGGCCGCGTCGAGGTCGGCCACCTCGATCAGATAGAAGCCACCGAGCTGTTCCTTCGTTTCTGCGTAAGGGCCATCGTGGAGGTCGCGACGTCCTTCGTGCATGCGCACGGTCGTGGCGGTGTGCTCGGGCTGAAGCGCCGCTCCGCCGACCATGACGCCCGACTCCGTCAACGCCTTGGTGTAGGCCCCCCAGGCCGGGCCGTCAGGGTCGTTTTCGGGACGCCCGTGTTCGGCGAAGTTGCGCGGTTTCACGTAGTTCATGATCATGAATTGCATTTCGTTCTTCCTTCCCGGCCACTATTTCCGGACGACGGGCTGCAGCAGGGCGGTCGGCCGCTTTTCAGCGGAGCACATATCGTTGTCACCCGGCCGAACGCCGAAATAGAGGTCCTTGCCGTCGATCGCGAGCAGATCGTGGTCCTCGCCGCATTCCGCGACCGGCTTCCACGAGGCGCAGCCCTTCGCCGAAATGTCTACCTCGACATTCAGTTCGAGGCCGCAATCAGAGAAACCGAAAGCCTTGATCAGATCTTCGTCGCCGGTGAGAAGGGTAACGTACTTCACGTCTTCGTAAAACACCGCCTCGAACGCGCCCGGAACGGCCTTAGACGCGGTCTCGACTTGATACGGCCCCTCGGTCCTGAACCGGAACGTCTTGATTTTCATGTCCGGGTCGAGCGCATGGACGAAGCTCAGCCCCCACTTTCCGGCTTCGAAACTGAAGGTCCGGGTACCGAAGCCTCCGTACCAACTCTCCGGTGTCGAGCTCTGGTAGATGCCGGACAGCGTCTCCAGTTGCGCCCGATCCCCGAAAACGTTGGCGCTCGCCACCGATCCAGCCAGCGCGAGGCCGATACCAGTCGCCAGCGCCGTAACACGTTGCTTTATCGCCATCATGAAATCCTTTCGACATCCGCAGAGGGACCGGCGAAACGCCGCCCTCGCGACAATGACGTTCGGGTCTCGCGGATTTCGACATCGCTTCTGATGCAACGAACTTTGCTGGTCCGAAAGGGGTCTCGTTGCAAAACGAAAAGGGCGACATCGCTGCCGCCCTTTCGATAAATGAAGGCAGTTGAGCGTGGACCAGAAGTCCATGCCGCCATGCCTTTACGCGTCCGGGAGGACGCGTGGCGCCCTGGGATCATTTGGATCGGTCTGGATCGTGTATCCGAACCCCCGCACCGTGCGGATCAGCGGCTCCTCGCCGGCGGTCTGGATTTTTTGCCTGATGTAACGGATGTAAACCTCGACCACCTTTGTGCCGGGGTCGAAATTCATGCCCCAGACATTCGACAGCAGCTTGGCGCGGCTTACCACCGTGCCTGCGTTGGCGGCGAGATAGGCAAACAGCGCGAACTCCTTCGGCGTCAGCTCGATCTGGCGCGTGCCGCGAAAAAGCGTCTTGGCCTCGATATCGAGCAGCAGGTCGCCGATCCGCAGGATGGCCGGGGCCTGTTCCGTCGCGCCCTCGCGTCGCAGCAAGGCTTCGATCCGGGCCAGCAATTCGCCGAAGGCGAACGGCTTCGTCATATAATCGTCGGCGCCGCGTTTCAGCCCGGCGATCTTGTCGTTGATCCCGTCTTTCGCGGTCAGCATCAGAATCCGGCTGCGGCAGCCCTCGGCGCGCAGCTGCTCGCAAATCTCGAGCCCGTTCATGCCCGGCAGCATATAGTCGAGGATGATCAAAGCGAACTCGCCCTTTTGCGCCAGCGCCAGGCCGTGCCTGCCGTCGCGCGCCACCTCGACATGATAGTTTTCCGCCTTGAGACCCGGCTGCAGGAACGAGATGATCCTCGGGTCGTCCTCGACGAGGAGCAGCCGGACGGACATGGCTCTAACCCGAAGTCGGAAAGTGCAGGAGAAGTTCGGTTCCTTCGCCCAAAATGCTCGACATCTCGATCGTACCACCGTGTTTCTCGACGATCCAGCGGGCTATCGGCAGACCGAGCCCGGCGCCGCCTGCCCATTTGTCGCGCGCATTGGCGCCACGGAAAAAGCGGTCGAAAACCTGCGCGGCGTCGCCGGCGGCGACGCCCGGTCCTTTGTCCCGGAAGGACAGCGCGGCCGTTTTCCCGTCGGCGCGCAGTTCGACCGC
>JBGTLX010000271.1:0-2403 GCA_041743855.1 Rhizobiaceae bacterium
CCTGCAGCGCCTTGATCGAGACCTGTTCGGCGTTCTGCATCGTGCCGACGGCCTGGCTCGCCATGTCGGCAAGCACCGAGGCGAAGGATTGGATGGGGCTCGGCGCGGCAGCGCCCGCCGCGCCGCTTTCGGACAGGCTTGCGGTTCCGCCGATGGATTTGAAATCGAGTGCGCCGACGCCGCCGATCATCGTCACTGGCCCTTCATCAGGTCGATGGTCATCGAGATCAGGTCACGCGCCTGCTTGATGACCTGCAAATTCGCCTCGTAGGAGCGGTTCGCCTCGCTCATGTCGGCCATCTCGATCAGCACGTTGACGTTGGGCATCCGAACATAGCCGTTCTCGTCGGCGGCTTCGTGGCCAGGCATGAACTCCATCGGGAACACCGACTGGTCGCGGCCGATCTGGTTGACCTCGACCATCGAGCCGCCGCTGGCGCGGTCGAGCTGGGCTGCAAAACTGATCGTCTTGCGGCGATAGGGATCGGCGCCGGCGACGTCGCCGGTCGACTGGGCGTTGGCGAGGTTTTCGGAAACGACGCGCAGCCGTTCCGACTGGGCTCCGAGACCGGAAGCGGCGACTTTCAGAGCTGTTGCAAGTGCATCCATGGTTTTGCTAGCCCTTGACGCTCAGCATCATCATGCGGTGGAAGGATTTGACGATCGCGGTGTTGAGTTCGAAGGCGCGGCGGACCTCGCCGGTCTTCATCAGTTCGTTTTCGAGCACGACCGAGTTTTCCGACGGCAGCACCGACGCGCCGCGATCTTCCTGATGGACCGCAAAGCCGGCCAGCATGGCGCTGCCGCCGAGATGGCCGGCTTGCGTCGCAGCCATGGCGACGCGGGACTTGTCCAAAACCTTTTCGAACGGCTCGATCTCGACCGTGCCGTAGCCTGGCGTGTTCACATTGGCGACGTTGCCGGCAATGGCCGACTGGCGCACGGCCAGCCAGCGCGATTGCTGCGCGGCAAGGTTGAAAAGGTTGACGGGCTCCATGGGACTCTCCGGGCAGATTTGCCGAGAGTAGGCACCCAGTCTTGCGCGGGCCTTGCCTTGCGCCAGCCGAAGCAGTGCTTCGCTACTCCCCCACCTCGATGACCCGCTCGTCGCTGGTGATCAGGACCAGCGCACCGCCGCGTTCTTCGATGGCTTCGACGCGGCTGCGGTCCGGCAGCACGGAGCCGGGCTGCACGATGAAAATACCAGCATCGTCGGCGATCATGGCGCGGCCGTTTTCGATGTGGAGCAACTGAAACTCGGGACTCTCGGCCGGAAAGGGCTGGTTGGCGAGTTCGGCGGCAGCTATTTCCGGCGACTTGCCTCCCTCGTTCCGGGCGGTTCCGGTAGCGAACAGATCGAGCTTCATCGGCGGAATCTCGCTCATGCTCGGCGCGCCGACACGCTCGGGCTGCGCCTCAAGCGTGATCGGCGCCGACTGTTCGCCGTTGCCCGAGCCACCGAACTTCATGGCGCGGACGCCGAATTTTTCGGGATTGTAAAAGATATACCAGGGAAACAGCGCGCAGATCAGGCCGAGGGTGAGCCCGAGGGCGGCCATGGTCAGATCGCCGCGCCGATCCTGCCTGCGCGCCGTGAACGGAACTTTTTTTCGCGAGACGCCGAACATCCGCCCGAGCCGCGCCCTGCGCTTTTCCCTGGCGGCGATTTTGGCCGAGAGACGCCTGGAGCGCGCAAGATCCTTGGCGGCGGACTCGGCTGCAATCCGCTTGGCGCGGGCCAGTTGCGCGAGAAGCCGATCAGCCTCGGACGACTGCATCCGGCTTGTCCTTTGGTTTCAGATGGCGAGCGAGGTCGGCGAAAGGATCGGCCGAGGGACGGTCCGCCGGGGTCTGGGTCATCGCCTCGTAAATCAGCGGAACCTGGCGCACCGCCATGTCGAGTTCGCCGTCGGCGCCGGGCTGATAGGCGCCGAGCAGCCTTATGTCGCGCGTGTCCTCGAAGCGCGAGATCATGGCGCGCAGACGGGTGACAAGGCCGCGCTGGTCGGCGCTCCACGCCTTGCCGGCAAGCCTGGAGATGGAGGTCAGCGGGTTGACCGGCGGATAGCGGCCCTGTTCGGCGATGGCGCGGTCCAACACCACATGGCCGTCGAGGATGCCACGCACCGAATCGGCGACGGGGTCGTTGTGGTCGTCGCCGTCGACCAGCACCGAAATGATCGCCGTGATCGAGCCGGAACCCTCCGCGCCCGGACCCGCGCGTTCGAGCAGTTTCGGCAGATCTGTGAAGACCGAGGCCGGATAGCCGCGCGCCACCGGCGGCTCGCCGGTTCCGGTCGCCACTTCGCGCAGCGCATGGGCAAATCGCGTGATCGAATCCAGCACCAAAAGCACCTTGTCGCCGCGCGCGCGAAAATGCTCGGCGACGCGCATGGCGAGATC
>JBGTLX010000272.1:0-2116 GCA_041743855.1 Rhizobiaceae bacterium
TCGTCCGCCGCCATCATGCCGAGCGTATGTCTGTCGGCGACGGGCGCATTGTAATCGCACACGCCGAAATCGGCGAACTGGAGCATGGTAATGCCCATGGACCTCTGAAGGATGAGAGGAATGACGCATATGAGCGCACCAGTCCCGCGCTCGCGCACGGTGATCGTATGCTGTTTCGCGTCCAGTTTTGGCGCAAGCCTGCGGTGGATCATGTCCATGCAGATCGGCGCCTGAAACGCGGTCGCGCGCTCCGGCCGGTAGAACGCTCGATACTCGTCTGACAGGAACTCGAACTCCGGTTCGACGGCGAGGCCGACATCCAGTCGAAGCGTTGTCTGATCGACAGAAAGCATCGGGCGGTCCTTCCGGTCATAGGGAGACCGTTCACAGATTGATCCCGAAAGATAGAACCGCTTTCCTGGACCATGCTCAGAAAAAATCGTTCGGCCTCAATCTGAGTGTCTCGCTCCAGCGGATGCTGACGCAAGCAGGCGTCTTCGTCTGCTCGCCAGTGGAGACGTCCGATTTTTATCGTGGAATGGGTGCGCAATGGGTAAACGCGAAAACCAAAGATTCGAGGCTGGTTAATTTTGTATTCACATTGGCAAGAAATTTGATCAAGTTATTGGTAATGCTATGGATATGGATTGCGCCTAGAGTACCCCTTTTAGGCGGCGCGTCCATTGCACATTACTGGCGAGTAGGGGCGGAATCGCGGGACCACTGGGTGAGCAGCGATCCGCTGTGACGGCGTCGTTCGCCCACGGGCGGAGCCTGATCGGCAGAGCCTCCCATTGCAGGCCGGCGGCGGTCGATGGCTGGAGCCGTCTCGACATGTCGTCGTTGCCGAGAGCCGCCCTCCCGGTTTCCGGCCGCCAGCAGGGCGGTTGCCGCGACAGCGCTCAAAAACCCCAGAATGGGCGCCATCAGCATGGTCGCGGGCCGGCTGGATTTCAGCGGCGGAATCGCCGGCGAAACCACCCTGACATTGTCGGTCTTGAGTTCGGCAAGTTCGTCTGTCGCCTTGTTTCTGCTGAGGAATTGCTCGTAGATTTCGCGGTCGGCCGTTGCTTCGCGGCGGAGCGCGTCGAGTTGCACCTCGGCGGCGTCCGTCGTGACCACGCCGGAACTGAGCTTGGCGATCTCGGCTTCGAGCTTTTTCTGCCGCGAGTCGGCGACGTCAAGCGCGCCTTTGAGCTGCCTGGCCAGCAACTGTTTTTCCTCGGCGATCTGGCGTTCGATTCCTCCTACCAACTGGCGGGTCTGGGCGATGCGCGGATGGCGCGGTCCGTAGGTGAGGCGCTGCTGTTCGAGCGTCTGGATCAGCTGTGTGCGCTGCTGGCGGAGGAATGCGAGCTGGGCCGGTTCGTCGGCTCGCTCGCCCGACGGCACCACGTCGGAACCGTCGCCCCCGACTTGCTGTTGATAGCGGGCGCGGGCCTCCTCGGCGGCGTTTCTGGCCAACGCCAGTTGCGCGCTCAATTCGGTCAATTGGCGCATTTCCAGCGTGTTGTTGCTGTCGACGTAAAGGATGCCGTTCGCGGCGGCAAAATCGGCCACCGCCTTTTCGGAGGCGTTCAGGTTGCGGCGCAACTCGACGAGGCGCTGCGACAGAGCGCGCGCGGCATTCTCGGTGGCGGAGTTCAGATAGCCGTTCTGGCTTTCGGCGAAGCTTTCGGCGACATTGTTGGCGATCCGCGCCGCGTCCTCCGCCACCGAGGCCTTGTAGGAAATCTCCACCAGATAGGTCGCGCCCTTGCGCTCGACCGTCAGATTTTTCTTGAATTTGGCCAGGTCCTCCAGTTTCCCGGTCTGGCCGACCTCCGGCTTCGCCTCGTCCGGCAGGTCTAGCTGGTTCATCACCGTCAGCAGAAATCCATCGGACTTCATGATCTGGACCATGCTCTCCAGAATGGCCGCATCGCTGCCGATCGAGCTCAGGACATCCTGCTGGAGCGTCACCTGCTGGTCGCGCGGATCCACCAGTACGGTCGCCGTCGCCTTGTAGGGAAACGCAACCATCTTCAAGAGAAACAGGCCGGCGGCGGTGAGCGCCGCCGCGATTGCCGCGATCTTGACGATGTTGCGCAGGATGAAGCCGAAAAAGGCGACCGGA
>JBGTLX010000273.1:0-6767 GCA_041743855.1 Rhizobiaceae bacterium
GAGCTTCTTTGCCTGGCGCGGCCGCTGGAACATGTAGAGCGCCAGGCTTTCGGTCGGTGCATAGGCCAGCCAATCGTCGATGGTCAGCCCGTTGCCCTTCGACTTGGAAATCTTCTGTCCGTTCTCGTCCAGGAACAGTTCGTAGACGAAATGCTCCGGCGCGCGCCCGCCAAGCGCCTCGCAGATGCGGTCGTAGACGCCCATGTTGGGCCCGTGATCCTTGCCGAACATCTCGAAATCGACGCCCAGCGCGGCCCAGCGCATGCCGAAATCGGGCTTCCACTGCATCTTCACATGGCCGCCGGTAACCGGCGTTTCGAAGCGCTCACCCGTGTCGGCGTCGCGCCAGACGATGGTCCCGGCCTCCACATTGCGCTCCTCGATCGGCACCTGGCAGACGATCCCGGTCCTGGGGTGGAGGGGCAGGAACGGCGAATAGCTCTGCGCCCGCTCCTCGCGCAGCGACGGCAGCATGATCGCCATGATCTCGTCGAAGCGCTCGAGCATTTTTAGGAGCGTCGCATCGAAGCGGCCGGATGCGTAATAGTCGGTCGAGGATGCAAATTCATAGTCGAAGCCGAAGCGGGCGAGGAAGGCCCGAAGCCGCGCATTGTTCGCCGCGCCGAAGGACGGATATTCGTTCGAGAACGGGTCGGGCACGCGGGTCAGCGGCATGCCGAGATAGGCGGCGAGCATGTCCTTGTTGGGCACATTGTCGGGCACCTTGCGCAGTCCGTCCATGTCGTCGGAAAAGCACAAGAGCCTGGTCTTGACCTTGTCTTCGGTCAGCACCCTGAAGGCGTGGCGCACCATCGAGGTGCGGGCAACCTCGCCGAACGTGCCGATATGCGGCAGGCCGGAGGGTCCGTAGCCGGTTTCGAACAGGACCGCTTCGGGATAGCCGCTGCTTCGGTAGCGCTCGATGATCTTCCGGGCTTCCTCGAACGGCCAGGCCTTGCTCTCGCCCGCCGCCGCAAGCATTTCCGGATTGAGATCGATGGTGGTTGATCCCGGCATGTCAGAAATCCCGAATATCTTTTGCCGGCATGGCGCCGGATAGGCCGCATGATCTATGCGGGCGGGCCTGACGCGTCAACGACAGCCACGGTTTTTCATTGCGGCGTCACCGGTGCGTTCCTAAGTTCGGTCGCAGCCGCGCTGGCTCCGGAGAATTCGATGGCCCTGCCGACCACCCACGAAGCCCTGATCTACCTGATGGTGGTGACGTCGGCCTCCGATCGCGACATGACCGATGTCGAACTGGCCCGGATCGGCGATGTGGTCCGGTCGTGGCCGATCTTCGAGGATTTCAGGCACGACCGGCTGATTAAGGTCGCTCAAGGCTGCCAGAAGCTGCTGCATGAGGACGGCGGTCTCGACCGGGTTCTGAACATGGCCCGCGATGCGGTGCCCGCGCATCTCCACGACACCGCCTACGCGGCCGTCTTCGAAGTGGCTTCCGTCGACATGGAAATGCGCATGGAGGAAGTCAGGATACTTCAACGCGTGCGTCATCATCTCAATGTCGATGCGCAGACCGTCGCGGCGATCGAGCGGGCAACCAAGATCCGCCACCGGACGCTGACATGAACTCGACCGCGCGGTACGCCCATGACTGATGGATTTCTGTCATCCGAAGCGTTCATCAGGGGAGGCGCTTTCGTCCTGATATTTGCGTCGATGGCGATTTTCGAGCTTTTCTCGCCGCGGCTTGAGCGACCCGAGATGACGGCCGCTCTCAAATCCCGGCGCTGGTTCACCAATCTGAGCATGATACTGCTCGCGTCGATTCTGATGCGTATCGTGTTCCCGGCCGCCGCCGTCGGCGCGGCGCTTTGGGCGCAGGCTGAAGGTTTTGGGCTGTTGCGCATCGCCGGCCTGGATGGCTTTGCAGGCGGGGCCATCGCCTTTTTCGTTCTCGATTTCGCAATCTGGGTCGAGCATCTGGCGAGCCACAAGATACCGCTGCTCTGGCGCATCCACCGCATGCACCACGCCGATTCCGGTTTCGACGTGACGACGGGGCTGCGGTTCCATCCCCTGGAAATCGTCCTGTCGATGGTGTGGAAGGCGGCGGTCGTGGTCGCGATCGGCGCGCCCGTGCTGTCCGTCCTCATCTTCGAGATCGTGCTGAACGGCTCGTCCATGTTCAATCATTCGAACATCCGGCTCGGGTCCCGCGTGGATAGTTGGCTGCGCCGGGTTGTCGTGACGCCGGACATGCATCGCGTCCACCATTCGTCCGATCCAGCCGAAACGGACTCCAATTACGGCTTCAACTTCGCCTTCTGGGACCGGCTTCTGTCCACCTACAACGCCCGCCCCGCGCGCGGCCACCAGGCGATGGAGATCGGATTGCGCGACTACCGCCACGGTGAGGCGGCGCGGCTCGGCTGGTCGCTGGCGTTGCCGTTCATGCCACTACGGCCGATTAGAGCGCCACGCGTCTCTTCGGACGCGTAAGGACGCTCTAACACTTTGAATCAACGCATGATCTCATCAGAAAACCGGATTCCACTTTTCGGGATCATGCGTCAGAAAAAGCTGACCGGGAAATAGCGAAGATAAAGCTCGGCGAAAACGCCCTTCACGGAAATCTGGTGCAGCGCATAGTCGAACGCCGCCGCCAGTTCCGGATTGTCGGCCTTGGTGGCGATCGCAAGTCCCGTTCCAAGATATTCCGGAGCTAGATATGGGCCGCCGGCAAAGCGGCAACAGCCGGCGGCGTCCGATCCGGCCAGCCAGAAAGCGAGGCGCATGCCGTCGCCGAAAGCCGCCGCGATCTTCGATGCCTTCACGTCGGCGTAGAGCCATTCCTGCTTGGTGTAGGTAACGATCGACACGCCGGAAAAATACGCACGGAGCATGCGTTCGTGGCCCGACCCGGCCATGACGCCGATGCGTTTGCCCTGCATCTTTTCGAAGATGGGCTCGGTGACCGCGGTTGCGCGGGGCATGATGAAACGGCCGGGAAATTGCAGATAGGGCCGCGAGAAGGCGTATTTGGTTCGCGCCTGCGCAGTCACCGCGATGCCGGCCATGACCGCTTCGCCTTGTCCGCTCTGCAAGGCGCCGTCGAGTTCCGGCCAAGGCACCGCCTGGATCTGGCATTTGGCCGCACTTTCCAGCTCGGCGCAGATGGCGCGCGCGAGATCGACGTGGAAACCGGACAGCCGGCCGGTTCCGTCGATGAAATTGAAGGGTGGGAAATCGGTGGTGGTGAGAAAGCGCAAGCGTTCCAGCCCCGCCAGATCCGGCTTGATCAGCCGTTCCTTGGCGTCCCAGAACACCGGCACTTGCGGTTCCGCCGCCAATCCTGCCGCGACGAAGAACGGGAACATCACAGCCAGGAACAGGGATCGCATCATCATAAACGCGCTTTTCCTACGAAACGACGCGCTTCACAACGCCCCTTTCCGCCACCGATGGGTCGCGTCAGGCAATTCTCGCGTGTGAATTGCAATCAGCCATTCTTCCAATACAGTGAACTCCCTATCGAACCGCAAGGGGACGCAGGCACTGCGGGCGGTTCGGCAGGGAATGGGCGACTTTCAAATCGTGGCGCCAGTTGCGGGGCTGAGCAGCGTGCCGATCGGGGACCTCGACGATCTGATTCACTCGGCGGTTCCGAGGGAGCGTCCCTTCGAAGGCGGCGTAGCCTCGAACGAACCGGATTCCAGCGCTCGTTTCGCAACCTATTTGTATCCCGAACTGGCGGGTTGGCTGCCATTGCTGGAGCGGCTGTCTTTTCCGGTCAGCGAGGCTGCCTATATCGCCGCTCTGACGCGGCGGAACGGGACCGACTTTCAATCCGAACTGCTTGCGTCCGGCCTTGTCGGCGAGGACAGTTTTTGCCGCGCTTTTGCGGCTGAACTCGATGTCGGCTACACTGCGTCCCTCAATCCCGGGCGGCTGATAGTGCCGGACGAAAGCGCGATAGAGTCCCTGCGCCGGCGCAACTGGCGAATACCGGTCAAGATCGAGGAGAAGAGCGGCTCTTCGTCTTATCTTGTTTCCCCCGAGCGGCTTGCTCCCGGCCAGTTGCGCGCATTGCTGGATCGCTATCCGGAGGTTTCGAAAAGGGTCAAGATCGTTGCTCAAGGCACGCTGCGACGGGCTCTGTCCGAGCGCGTCAGGATCGATCTCGTCAAGGCGGTGGTGTCGGATCTGTTCGACCGCTATCCGGCTTTGTCGGCGCGCATCGTGGCCAATGCCTGGCAGGGGTCGGTATTGGGAGCAGGGCTGATGGCGCTTCTGGTCTCGCTCCTTGCTGCCCCGGCAACCACCTATGCCGCGTTGCACCTCTGCTTTTCGGTCTTTTTCCTGTCCTGCGTCGGATTGCGCTTCGCCGCGATCCCCTGGTCGCCGCGGCGTGGCGATGCGCCGGATTTGCCGGCATTGGCCGACGGCGTGCCGGTCTATTCCGTCCTCGTGGCGCTCTACAAGGAGCAGGAAATCGTTCCCGACCTAATCGCCGCGCTGGGCAGGCTGGTCTGGCCCAAAGCCCGGCTGGAGATAAAGCTCGTCTGCGAGGAAGACGATCTGGCAACTCTGAACGCTATCGGCGCGTGCGACCTGCCCGGCCACATCGAAGTGGTGAAGGTCCCCGTCTTCGGGCCACGAACCAAACCCAAGGCGCTTGCCTATGCGTTGCCCTTGGCGAGCGGCGAATTCGTGGCGCTGTTCGATGCCGAGGACAACCCGCATCCCCTGCAACTGGTCGAGGCCTGGCGACGATTCCAAGAGTCTGGACCCGACCTCGCCTGCGTGCAGGCGCCGCTCGAAATCACCAATCGCCGGGCCGGGCCGGTGTCCCTGATGTTCGCGTTCGAATATGCGGCGCTGTTTCGCGGCCTGTTGCCCTGGCTGACGCGCAACCGGCTGCTGACGCCGCTCGGTGGGACCAGCAATCATTTTCGCCGCTCGGCCCTCGATCATGTCGGCGGC
The DNA here is from genome assembly GCA_041743855.1 of Rhizobiaceae bacterium. Taxonomy (GTDB): domain Bacteria; phylum Pseudomonadota; class Alphaproteobacteria; order Rhizobiales; family Rhizobiaceae; genus JBGTLX01. Next base: position 4,948 of record JBGTLX010000273.1, read on the forward strand.
TGGGATCCCTACAATGTCACGGAGGACGCCGACCTCGGGATGAGACTGGCGCGTTTCGCCTATCGCACCGAAATGATTTCGCTTCCCACCTTCGAGGCGGGCCCGGAGCGCTGGAGCGAATGGCTTCCGCAACGCACGAGATGGCTCAAAGGCTGGGTGCAGACGTGGCTCGTGCACATGCGAGATCCCATGGCGCTGGCCTGGCAACTCGGCTTCGGCTCGTTCCTGATGGCCCAAATCCTGTTTGCCGGCATGGTCGTATCGGCGCTCATCCACCCGTTTCTCATCGTCACCGCCTTCGTGCTGGCCCTTGAGCTTGCAGCGGAACGGACGATGAGCACCTGGCAATCGAACATGCTCATCTTCGACGTCACCAATATCGCCTGCGGCTATATCTCCTTTTTGCTGCTTGGCTGGCAGACGCTGACAAAGACCGAGCGCAAGACCTTCTGGAAGATCGCGCTCTACACCCCAGTTTATTGGATGATGATATCGATAGCCGCGTGGCGGGCGGTCTGGCAGCTTTGGCAAAGGCCGCATCACTGGGAAAAGACGCGGCATCGCAAGCCGTTGGCGGCTCCTAATCCATAGGCTAAGCCGGATCGTGTGGAAGAAATTTCGGCCCTTCGCCGATGATCTTCTCGTCGGCCTTGCCGATCGCAGCCAGGTCGCGCCCGGTATAATCGATGCTCTGGAGAACGCGTCGGACAACCTCTATGCGGGCACGCCCCTTGTCATTGGACCGCACGATGATCCACGGCGCATGCGGCGAGTGCGTTCGCTCGATCATCTGATCGCGCATTTTAGTGTAATCGTCCCATCGCGACAGGCCCGCCACGTCCATGGGCGAGAACTTCCAGCCCTTCAGCGGGCTGTGGCGGCGATCATGAAACCGCTTGAGCTGCATTTCCTGACCGATATCCAGCCATATCTTGAAGAAACGGATGCCTTCATTGACGATCAGCTTTTCGAAGCCGGGCGTTTCTTCGAGGAAGTGCGCGTGCTGCTCCGGCGTGCAGAACCCCATCACCGGCTCGACTCCGGCCCGGTTGTACCAGGAGCGGTCGAAGGCCACGAATTCGCCGGCGGTGGGAAACTGCGCAACATAGCGCTGATAATACCACTGCCCGCGCTCGGTTTCAGTTGGCTTGGTCAGCGCCACTGTGCGGGCGGTGCGCGGGTTCATGTATTCGGTCACCGCCGATATCGTGCCGCCCTTGCCGGCCGCGTCGCGACCCTCGAACAAGAGAATCAGCCGCTCTCCCGTAGCCTGCTGCCAGGATTGCAGCTTCACCAGTTCGATCTGCAGCCGCTCCAGCGTCTGATCATATTTTTTCGTCTTCATTTTCTCGTCATAGGGATATCCCCCCGAAATCAGTGCGCGTTCTTCGATCCAGTCCGGGAGCTCAGGAACGTCGATGTCGAAGGTGCGCTCGCCATCGCCGACCTTGATGGTGACGGGCGGAGCCGTATCCCGCTCCGCTTCGCGCTTGCCGTTTTTCATCGCCGCCAACCTTTCGTGTCTTTGATTGCATGCAAACCGCATCTTGCTCTACTGGGTGCGTCGGGGACGGTCCAGTGCGATGTCTTTCGGCTGCGAACTCCTGGACCCCGTCGAGATGAGTTGCGGAACCTGCCGATGGTCGAAACCAGACGCGAACAATCGACGCGCCGCCTTGCCCGGCTGGCTGCGGGAAGGCTCGCGCACAACCGTTGGACGCTGGTCGCGGCGACATCAGCCATCCTGGCCGTCCATCTGCTCGCCGACGACTCGTGGCCGTTCGTAGCGACCGCGATCCTCGGTGTCCTCCTCGTCACGG
>JBGTLX010000274.1:0-14039 GCA_041743855.1 Rhizobiaceae bacterium
CGATCGCCACCGCGCGCGGTGCGCCGCCAAGCAGAATCGGTTCGGTTAGCGCCCGGTGCACGGGCGCGTAGAAACCGGCGATGGGCTCGAGCGAATCCATCAGATCGCGACCCCGCCGGCGAAGGAGAAGAAGGAGAGGAAGAAGCTCGAGGCGGCGAAGGCGATGGAGAGCCCGAAGACGATCTGCACCAGCCGGCGGAAGCCGCCGGAGGTGTCGCCAAAGGCGAGCGTCAGGCCAGTGACGATGATGATGATCACCGCGACGATCTTGGCGACCGGCCCCTCGATCGATTCCAGGATCTGCTGCAGCGGCTCTTCCCACGGCATGTTCGTGCCGGCAGCGTCGGCCGGGACAGCCATGAGCGCGGTGACGGCGAATGCGGACGCGGCGGCAGAGAGATGTCGGATGCGGGAGAGGATACTGGTCATGCGGACGTGTCCTTGCTGAGGGAACCGAGCTGAGCGTCGAGGGTCAGGTAGTCGCCGGTGCCGGGGTCGAGCCCGGCGACGAAGGAGACCTCGACAAGCCGTCTTTCCGGGCCGCGCCCGGCAAGCACGGCGACGATGTCGATGGTCTCGGCGATGAGCGCACGCGGTACGGTGACGACGGCTTCCTGGATGAGTTGCTCCAGCCGTCTCAGAGCGCCCATCGCCGAGTTCGCATGAATAGTGCCGATGCCGCCCGGATGGCCGGTGCCCCAGGCCTTCAACAAGTCGAGCGCTTCGGCGCCGCGCACCTCCCCAATCGGGATGCGGTCCGGCCTCAGGCGCAGCGATGACTTGACGAGATCGGAGAGCGAGGCGGCGCCGTCCTTCGTGCGGAGCGCCACCAGGTTTGGTGCAGCGCATTGCAGCTCGCGCGTGTCCTCGATTAGGACGATGCGGTCATTCGTTCTGGCGACCTCGGCGAGCAGCGCGTTGACCAGGGTGGTCTTGCCGGTGGAGGTGCCGCCGGCGACGAGCACGTTCCTGCGCTCGGCAATCGCTAGCCGCAGCACGTCGGCCTGCGACGCCGTCATAATCTGGGCCGCGACGTAGTCGTCGAGGGCGAAGACGGCGACGGCGGGCTTGCGGATGGCGAAGGCCGGGGCGGCCACGATCGGTGGCAAGAGGCCTTCAAAGCGCTCGCCCGTTTCCGGAAGCTCGGCCGAGACGCGCGGCGCACTGCTATGGACTTCCACGCCGACGTGATGCGCGACGAGACGGACGACGCGCTCGCCGTCCGCCGGCAGAAGGCACTCACCGGTATCGGCGAGTCCGTCAGTCAACCGGTCGATCCACAGCCGCCCATCGGGGTTGAGCATCACCTCGACGACAGAGGGATCCTCAAGCCAGCGCGCGATGGCGGGCCCGAGCGCGGTCCGGAGCATGCGGGCGCCGCGCGAGATCGCTTCGCTTTCCTGAGTCTGCGCTGGCATTGAGGTCCCCCGAACCTGTCGGCCTGAGACGGCCGGACCAATCTTCGGGGTGATTAGAAGAGGCAGGACTCGGCCCTGTGCAACAAGAGCCTAAGGGCGTAGCGCGCTGTCGTAGAAAGAGAGGTGATCGGCGGAGTGAGCTCGCCAGCCAGGCCTGTGGACAAGTCGCGGGCTACGAATCGGCGGGTGCCGCTTCGTCGTGCAAGAGGTCCTCGGGGATCTCGCGCAGGATCGTCTTGCCGGCGGCGAGCCTTCGTCCCAACGCTTCAAGGAACTTCTCGTAGCGCTCGATGCCCTTTGCCCGGGCGGCTGCCTGCATCGGCTCTGGCAGCGCGGGAGTGCTCGTCAGCCAGAAGCGAATGAAGAGGGCGAGCGTCTCGACCGAGATGCCGAGGTCGCGCTCGAGCCGCTCCATCTGCCGCGAGACCCGGTCAAGCCGCCTGGCGACGACAGCCTCGCGACGCTCGGCGTCGTCCGGAGTGAGAAAAGAGCCGATGGCCGCCTCCGCCACGAGCGACTTCGACTTATCGTGCTTGCGAGCGAAGGCCTCAAGCGTCCGATAGATGTCAGCCTCGAGGTAGACCGAGAGGCGGAGCTTCTTCGCCACGCTCAGAGTCCCATCCGGTCGTCGGGATCGAGGGTGACCTGCCGGGCAACGGCCCGCATCTGGCGCTGGACCCTCTGCAGCCGCGCCGTGTCGTCGTCCGGCTCGTCCTCGAGGAGTTGATCGAACTCGTTGACCGCGGGCGTCGGGGGCCCGATGTCTTCGTGATCCGGTAGCGCCGGCTCGCGGCGGATGCCGCCGGCGGCAACCTCCTCGTCTTCTCGCCCCTCTGCTCGACTCGACGCCCGGTTAACAGCTGACGGGGCATTGATGCGTTCGCTCCATTCGTCTCCGGAATCCCCTAGCGGAACCGCTGTCTCCTTCTCAGCACTCTGTGGAAGCGTTGGCGGCGGCACCACTCGTTCCTTCAACCTCTTGTCCTCGAAATAGCGTGCCTTCTTTGCGCGGATCGGTGGCACGCCGGAGACGAGTACGAGCTCGTCGCTCGGTGGCAGCTGCATTACTTCGCCTGCGGTGAGCAGCGGTCGCGCGGTCTCCTGTCGTGAGACCATGAGATGCCCGAGCCAGGGCGATAGGCGATGCCCGGCATAGTTCTTCATGGCGCGGAGCTCGGTCGCCATCCCAAGCGCGTCGGAAACGCGCCTCGCGGTCCGCTCGTCGTTGGTCGCGAAGGCTACCCGGACATGGCAATTGTCGAGGATGGCGTGGTTCGGTCCATACGCCCTCTCGATTTGATTGAGCGACTGGGCGATCAAAAAGCTTTTGAGGCCGTAGCCGGCCATGAAGGCGAGCGCCGATTCGAAAAAATCCAGCCGCCCGAGCGCCGGGAACTCGTCGAGCATCAGGAGCAGGCGGTGGCGCCTGGGTCGGCCCTCGAGCTTCTCCGTCAGCCGGCGGCCAATCTGGTTAAGCACGAGCCGCACCAGAGGCTTGGTACGGCTGATGTCGGACGGCGGCACCACGAGATAGAGCGTCGCCAGACGTTCGCCCTCGACCAGATCGGCGATGCGCCAATCGCAACGACGTGTGACCTGGGCGACGACGGGATCGCGGTAGAGTCCCAAGAAACTCATGGCGGTCGAGAGCACGCCGGAGCGCTCGTTCTCACTCTTGTTCAAGAGTTCCCGCGCGGCCGAAGCGACGACGGGGTGTGGCCGTTCCCCGAGATGCGGTGTGCGCATCATCGCAGCAAGCGTCGCCTCGATCGGCCGGCGCGGGTCCGACAGGAAGCTCGCTACGCCGGCGAGCGTCTTGTCGCGCTCGGCGTAGAGCACGTGCAGGATGGCGCCGACCAGCAGCGAATGGCTGGTCTTCTCCCAGTGGTTCCGCCGCTCCAGCGCGCCTTCCGGGTCGACCAGGATGTCCGCGATGTTCTGCACGTCGCGTACCTCGGCGTCGCCGCGGCGAACCTCCAACAGCGGGTTGTAGGCGGACGAGTCGGGGTTGGTCGGATCGAACAGAAGCACCCGCCCGAACTTCCGGCGCCATCCGGCCGTGAGCTGCCAGTTCTCGCCCTTGATGTCGTGGACGATCGCCGAGCCCGGCCAGGTGAGAAGCGTCGGGACGACGAGACCCACGCCCTTGCCGGAGCGGGTCGGCGCGAAGCAAAGCACGTGTTCGGGACCATGGTGCCGGAGGTAGTCGTGCCTCCACCGGCCCAGCACCACGCCGTCGTCTTTCAGGAGTCCAGCGGCGCGCACCTCCTCGTCCGTTGCCCAGCGCGCCGAGCCGTAGGTCGAGATATCCTTCGCCTCGCGTGCACGGCGGACAGACAGTGCGATCGCGACGGCGACCGCCGCGAAACCGCCGCTCGACGCAATGATCGCGCCCTCGACGAAGATGCGTGGGGCATAGGCGTCATACACAGCCCACCACCAGAAGAAGGCCGGCGGCGGATAGAGCCGCCACCCGGCGACCTCGAACCATGGCAGGCCCAGCTGCGCCTGAAAGGCGAGTCGCCACGCCGTCCATTGGGTCGCGCCCCACACAGCAAGGAGCGCGATAGAGGAGGCAAGCAGGATCTGGCCCCAAAGGATCTTCGTGGCAGGCAAAGGCGTCTCCGGTCAGAACCGGAGTTAAAAAATCTTCGCGGCGACCGCCAACTCAAGGGCCTTGGATGGATGGGTGTGCTTAAGAGCGCTTACAGCATACGAATCGGACGGTTGGGAAGGTTCGGTCAGCGCGCCAGAAGCGGAAGCGTGACACGCGTGTCGGTACGTCGGTTGAGCGCCATTACCGCACGTCGTGGATTCGCAGTTCGGTTTGTTGAATTGCGCGCACGCTCTTCGATCGATCGCTCGCGAACTCATGAGCTGTCGAAAGGTCGAAGTGCCGCTGGGCTCACACGGTCCGTGCTGCCGCAACCAAGTTGCGCCAGCTTTGCGACGGCGGTCTCGCGATCAAACATGATCAGCCCGCGGTCGGGGCCTGCGATCAGCCGGTCACGATCAATAATGATCCAGAGCGGCGATCAGCCGTGCGCGGATCTCGCCGGCTATTGCCGCAGGTATTTGATGAGTGCCGCTATCGAGAGCACCAGCGTGATCAGGACGAGAATCCAGATCAGCGCCATGCCGCCCATCATCCAGGGACCTTCCATCATCATTCCGAGTTCCTCCGGCGTTGGGTCATTGAGTTGGACTATCCGTGATGATGCTCCGCGCCGCCGCCGCAGCCGCTGGACAGGTTCCACACCTCGGTCAGCTGTGGGCCGCCAAAGCCCCGCTCGCGGATCAGGAGTTTTGCCAAGCCGCCATAAACATGCCAGCGCCAGCACTGGCAGCAGCAAGGTCCCTTTTCGTCTGAGTTCGCCATCGCGTAATCGTAGGCCGGCTGTTCCTCGGCGCTAAGTTGGGTGTCGTAGCAGGGCATAGCCTTCTGCGCGAGCCCTGCTGGAATGTCATAGGGATCGGCCGGAATCGCGGGGATATCGGCGTACTTTCGCAGGGCCCTGATTTGCTCGATGTAGCGGTGCGCGTCCATCGGACTGCAGCAGGATCCCTTCAGCCGGGCCGTGACCGGCATGGTCGCGATCGAATCAAGGAATGCGCGAGAGCAATTGCTGTTTCCGTTCTGGTTGAGATACTCGAAGCGGCGCGTCAGTTCGGCGTCTTCCGCCGTGACCCCGATGGAGGGTGGGAGGAAAAGGCTCGCCGCTAGCCCCGCTGCGATGCGTCCTGCACCGATCATGGCGTGACGCCGGGAGAATGATGTACTCATGGATCGAAAGCTCCTTTTCGACGCGTCAGCCGAATTTCGTAAGAACCGGGAACTGATCGAGCAGCCAGAATGAAAAGGTCGACATGTGTCCGGTGATCATGGCGACGCCCATCACGACCATGACGCCCCCCGCGCCGATCTGAAGTGCCCATCCGGTCCGCCGCATGGTTTTCAGCCTCTGCGCGAGACCGTCAGTGAAGAGCGCGGCCAACAGGAACGGAATGGCGAGGCCGAGCGAATAGATGCTGAGGAGCGCGATCCCGTTCGACGCGGTCGAGGACAGGGCGCTGACGGTCAGGATCGCGCCGAGCACCGGACCGATGCAGGGTGTCCAGCCACAACCGAACGCCAGACCCAGGACGTAAGCGCCGAGCGGTCGCCCGCCCCTGACAGCGCTGCGAAAGCGAAGGTCACGCTGAAGCCATGGCAGCCGCACGAGGCCCGTCATGAGCACGCCGAACAAGATGATGACGGCGCCACCAAGCATGTTGGCTTCGTAGCGATACCACAGCAGCGCCTGGCTTATCGCGGTGGCGCCAGCACCCAGCGCAACGAACACCGTCGAGAAGCCGAGCACGAAGAATGTGCTGAGCATCAGGGTGGCGAGGCGCACGCCAGCCGGCGGTGGCGTCTCGCCTAAACCCGCGCTGTTGCCGGCGACATAAGAAATGTAGCCAGGCACCAGTGGCAGGACGCACGGCGAGAGAAACGATATCGCGCCTGCGATCAGCGCGGCGAAAATGCCGATGTTCGAGATCTCGAACACGTTCAGCCGTCGGTCGCCGCACGCGTGTCGGCGATGAGCCCTTGCAGCGTCGGCAAGTCGGTCAGGCCGCGAATGATTTCATCACCGACGACAAAGCTTGGCGTGCCGTTGATCCGCAGGTCGCCGGCGAGCGCGAGATTGCGTTTGATCGCCTCGTCGATCGCCGGATCCTGCATGTCCTTTTTGAGCTGCTCGACATCCAGCCCAACCTGGCCGGCAATCTCCAGGGTCGAAGTCTCGTCGATGGCAGCCGAATGGGCCATCATCGCGTCGTGAAAGGCTTCGTACTTGCCCTGCTTCTGCGAGGCGAGTGCAGCGCGCGCCGCGAACTGCGATCCGGGACCCAGGATGGGGAATTCCTTGAAGACAAGCCGCAGGCCGCTGTCGGCCGCCTCCGCCTCATCGAGCATCGGCGCCGCCTTTCGACAATAGGGGCAGTTGTAGTCGAAGAACTCGACCAGCGTGACGTCACCGGAAGCATTGCCTAGGACAGGAGCGGTTGGATCGTTGAAGATTTCCTCGTGACGGTCGCGAAGCATCGTCTTGAGTTCATCCGCGGCCGAAGCTTGAAGTTGCTCCTCGAGCTGCTGCACGGACTGCATAAGCACCTCGGGATTATCCATGAGGTAGGCGCGCGCCTGCGCTTCAAAGCTCGTCGACTCGGGACCGCCGGCGTCGACAACACCAGCAACCATCATAATCGCCGCCGCCGAAGCTACTGCGGCGCCAACGGACAAGACGAGCGACGCAATGATCGCAAGATTGGTTCTGGTCATCGTTCTTTTGCCTTATCCATTTTCACCCGGACTTTGAGACCGCAGGAGGCTCGCGATCATTCGGTCGCGTAGACCTTCGCAGGGCCGTCTGAGATTTCATAGATTTCGAAAGGCGCGGCTTTGGGTCCGGGCATTCCGGGCGCGCCCACCGGCATGCCCGGCAGGGAAATGCCCTTGATCGCCGGCTTCTCGGTCAGGAGCCGCGTAAGCGTATCGAGCGGCACAAGGCCTTCCACGACGTAGCCGTCGATCAGCATCGTGTGGCAGCCGGCAAGCTGTTCCGGCACGCCTGCCTGCTGCTTGATCGACTGCATGTCGGTGGTGTTTTGCAGCGTTACTTCGAACCCATTCTCTTCGAGATATTCAGCATAGACATCACAGCAACCGCACTGCGGATTCTTCTGGAGCGTGGCCACGCCAAATTGCGCAGCCTGCGCATTTGCCGCGCCGATGGTTGCCAGGGCGGCGGCCAGGAAAAATGAAAAGCGCATGAGAGGCCCTTTCGAGGTTGAAGTTCAAAATGGTGCGATAGCTTCCGACGGAAGCGGCCGATCACGGCTCTCTTCCGACTGGAACTCGCGCTGGTCAGGCGTCCAGAGGGTTTTGAGATAGGCGATGACCGCGGCGATCTCCGGCGGCGTCAGCGCGCTTTCAAACGCCGGCATGGTGAGCGTCTCGGTCTTGTTGAACGGATCGCGCCAGCCCTTGGCGATCATCTCGTAGAGAACCGAATCGGCATGCCGCCAGGTGTGACCGCTCGCGTCGTGCGGCGGCGGCGGAAGGTCGCCCTGATCGTTCGGCTCGCGCCAGCCCGATGCACCCTCGCCTTTCGCGCCGTGGCAGGATGCGCAATATCGACCATAGAGCTCACGGCCGCCGCCATCGCCGAGAGCTGCTCCGTTAGAGAATGCGATGAGAGCGGCGAGAAGCATTCTAAGCACCGGCTTGCTTCCAGGTCAGCGCGCGGTCATCGCTGCGAAAAAGCTCGCCGTCGGCGGCTGCGGCATAAACCGTTCCGGAGGGCGTTACCGTCAGCGCCGCGACGCCGGAGTCTGGCGCCGCGACGTGCTCCCACGCGCGGCCACCATCATCGCTGCGGAACAATCCTCCCTCCGCCGCAACGTAGAGAGTCTCCGGCTGGCCTGGTTGGTAGGCAATACTGGTGACCGCCCCGCCGAAATCGCCGACGTTGCGCCACAGGCAGAAGCAGTCCATGGAGACGCTGGCCCCTTTTGCGGTCGCGGCATAGAGCCAGCCGCTCTCCATGCTTCCAGCGAGATCCGTGTGGATGAGCTGACGGATGCCGTTCGGGCCGCGGTCCATCAGCTTCCAGGTCTGCCCTGCATCCTGGCTGCGGTAGATTCCGTGTTCCGGCAGATAAGCGTAGAGCGTGTCCGGCTGCGTCGTATGCGTCGCGAGCGACATGACATCCCGATCGGGCAGGGTGTCACCGATGGCTTTCAAATTGCTGCCGTCGTTATTGCCCCGGAGTATGCCCAAGCCAGGTCCGGCGACGTAGATCGGGCCGCCCGCGTGGGCCGAGGTCGCGACGGCTGTGATTGACGCCTTGGCGAGCGTCGGGGGGAGTTCGATGGGTTGCCAGCTGGCCCCCTCATCGGCGCTACGATAGGCGCCGGTCCCTTGCGCCTTCAGAATGGTGCCGCTGCCAGCATCGTAGGCCAGAGCCACGACGCCTGGAGGAGGAGCCTCAGCGGCGAACGTCACACCGCCGAGTTGCGCAAGCACGGCGAGCCACAATGCGGGCCGGCGAAGATAGGCGAAAAACGGAATAGAGATTGTACTCATCGAACGCTCTTTCTTTTCAGAACCAGGCTTTGATGCGGTCCCATACCGAGGGCGCCGCCGGCTCCTGGTGGGGGACGTTGGCGTTCACCAATCCGTTGACGAAAAGAACGAGATTGACCGGCGCAAACTGGAGCCCGTGAAAGTTGGCGCGCAGAACGCCGTCGCGGTCGATCACATGCGTGACCACGCTGTGCATCTGCTCGCCGTCTTCGGTCGGCGTGAATTTGTGGCCGAACTGCTCGGCTAGCTTGCGTGTCGTATCCTCCGGCTGATCCGGTCCGCTGGTCAGGAACATCCAGTTGACGGGCTCGAGACCGTGAGCGCCTCTATAAGCGCGGAGAATCTCCGCCGTGTCGCGCTTCGGGTCGGTAGTGATTGAGATGAACTTCACCTGATCGCGCATCGGCGTGATGTTGATCATCTTCTGAATTTCGGCGATCCGCTCGGCATGCAGCGGGCAGACGTCCGGACAGCCGGCATAAATGAAGTGCAGCACCACGATCTCGCCGCGGAGGTCGGTCAGCGAAATGGGCTTTCCGTCGGCGTCCTGCAGCCCGAACTCGGGAGCCGGCCGGTTCTTGATCTGAAAGAACTTTTCCTTCTCGAAGAGCTGTTCCTGCAGGCTCTCCAAGCTATGCGCACCCGCTGCGGCGGGCGCGAGCGCCGCCGCAAGCAGGAGTGCGATCGCTAGGCGTCGCGCGATCTTCATGACTGACAGTTCGCTTTTCCGAGCGATCAACCGGGATTTTTCAGCGCTTCGCTCTCGTCCGGCGTCACCGCGTCGGGGATCATGGCCTGCATCATCTTCGTGCAAGCTCCCATCATCTCGTTCATCTGGGTCATCATGTTCATCATGCCGCTCATGTCGCCGCCGCCCATCATGCCCTCCATGTCGCCCGGCTTCATTGCTGGAGTCTCGGCTTGCGGCGTCTGCTCGGTCTCGCTCTGGGCAAACACCGGCAGCGCGGCGGCGAGGCCGACCGCCATGATCGCGAGACCCACGGTTTTGGATATGCTGTTCATTGAATCGTCTCCTGCTTCTTGGGTTGGATGGTTTGCGCCGGCGAATGCGACGCAACGGCTTCGGCCGGACTGCGGCTATCCGCGCAGCACGTGCCGAAAGACTGGGATTGCTCGAATTCCTCGCCGGCACTGACGCCTTGCACAATGGTGTCGACGACGCGCTCGGGGGTCTCCGGACTGACTGCCGGCTTTTTGCCAATGTTGTTCATGCACAGGCCCGCCGCGCACATAAGGGCACAAGGCGCCACGGTGAGGATCAGCGGCGCAAGACCTGCGGCGACCAGCCACGGCCAACCGACCCACAACGCAGGCACCGCAAGAATCACGGCGGCCACGATCGCCCCGCGCCAACCGCGGAGCTGATGGCGTAGGTAGCTGCCAATGTCCTGCATCAGCGTCGTTTCACCGAGAGACATGCTCATTGCTTCACCTTGCTGTTGAAGGAGCTAATTTCGGTTCTGGAGACCGTGGGATTGAGCTGACGCCGGATCAGCGATTCGATCTCGGGGCTGTCCCATTCCGCTGGGCCGACCCAGCGCTGGATTTCCCGGCCTTCGCGATCGATCAGCAGCGTCGTCGGCACGCCGACGATGTCGAGCATAGCCATCGCAGCAGAACTCCGATCCGTGTAAATCGACAGGTTCTTGATGCCGATCTCGTCAAAGAATGGCTGAATCCGATCGGGGCTGCGGTCGATGGATAGAGCGAGCACCTGAAAGCCGGGGCCGCCGAGCTTCGCTTGAAGCCGGTCGAGGGCCGGCATCTCCTTTCGACACGGGCCGCACCACGTCGCCCAGATGTTCAGGAGCACGATCCGCCCGCGAAAGTCGGCGAGTGTCACAGGCGTACCATCTGCCGCCTCGAACTTCAGCTCGGGAACGGACTTCGGGAGACTCATATCCGGTGCGGCATTCTCCGATCGCGACGGGGCGAAGAGCAGGCTTACGCTGACAGAGATGGCTAGAACGACGGCGCTCAAGATCACGAGGCCGCGGTAGGAGCCGCCTATGGCCGTTTTGGCACTGGAACGAATCCCAAGCGTCATGTCCGCAGCCTCGCGACCACTGGAAGGATGGTTTCTCGAAGCGCCTGTTCAGTCACCGCGCCGATATGCTTGTGAGCGATGACGCCGCCCCGATCGACGACGAAGGTTTCCGGCACGCCGTAGACGCCCCAGTCGATCGCGACGCGACCATTGAGGTCGGCGCCGGTGCGCGTGTAGGGATCGCTCATTTTGGCGAGCCACTCGGCCGCAGCGCCCGGCCTGTCCTTGTAGTTCAGACCATGAACCGGGACGGCGCGGTCTCGTTTGAGCTCCATGAAAATCGGATGCTCCTCGCGGCAAGCGACGCACCATGAGGCGAAAACGTTGACGAGCGAGACTTCGCCCTTGAGGTCCAGGCTCGATAGACCGAGCGTCCGCTTTTGGACGGGCGGGAGGGCGAATTCGGGAACAGGCCTCCCAATGAGCGCCGAAGGAACCCTTGACGGATCGCGTCCGAGAGTGACGGCGAAACCACCGACGATCGCCGCGAACACACCGAGTGGAAGGAGGTGGACGAAGCGCCGCCGCCGGGTATCGATGGTGTCCAGCAAAGGCTCGGTGCCACCGACGCCAGCCGTCGACGCGCCAAGGAATGTGCTTCGTTCTTGTAGAAACTCTTTCATCCTCATCCTCGAAATATTCAAGGAGACCCAGGTCTCCTGCGAAATGCAGGGCCGGATACATCAAGACTCCGACTGCGTCGGGGCTTGGCTACGGATGCGTGTTCGCGCGCGGACTAACGTCCGTCAGGCGAGGATGGTCGGTCTAGGAGGGTAGGGATCGGGCCGGCGCTGAGTCCCGATGAAGGACGGTTCGAGACTCGGCTCGTAGGTCGCCGGGATCAAAGAGAGCCGGACAGTGTACTCGGGAGCAACAGCCGGCATGTTGATGCAAACCGGGAGACAGTCTTCCATCGCGCCAGGCGCGCCCTTGCACGGCGCGCAGTCGTCGGCAGAGCTATTCATTCCGGCCATCGCAGAATGCATGTCGCTCGCCATCATCGCGGATTGCATGGGCAAAGGCCCAGCGAGCGCGGACGCAAACGGCCCTGCCGCTAAGGCAAGGGCAACGATCAGTGTCAGAAGATGAGCGAACTTCTGCATTGCGACTCTTATGATAAGGTCTGGCGGTTGAGATGCCAAGGCTGGCGGCGAACGAAAACGCCGCATGACTACTTCTCTGCAGATCTCCACGGACGGCGCGCTCTTCGTTTTGCCTGGCGCGCAGGTTAACTGAAAAAGCGCGCGGGCGAGAACTCGAAGCCGGCGAGCTCGTAGCCACAGGAACCTGCACCGGTATCCCTCAGGTCATGCCAAGCCAAGTCTTTGAGGCCGGTTTCGGAGCACGGGCAGCGTTCGTGTGGCGTTCGAGTTGGCTTGAAGTTCACGCAGTTATCATCGCAAGGAGGGAACCCCGTCGCCATCAATGTCCAGCTTCAGATTCATTGTCGGACGTGTTCGGCAGGCGGCTTAACATCCGCTGATTACCCAAAGGCAGAAGTGGGGGCCGAAGTCAGGCCCCCAAGCCGCGTTTACGGCCGAAGCTCCAGTCAACTCCGCCATCCGCGCGGGCCGCGCCAAACACTTCGCGGCGCAGGTGCCTGTCGAGCGACGGCGTCCAGGGGACGAGAGTAAAACCGAGTCCGTCGTCAATCATAGCAAAGCGCCCCGACGCGAGCGAGAGGCGCTGACGATAGGTGCCAGAGATATGGTCGCCCGCAGCGGCATGCCTATAGGGTACCCCCGTCTCCGCCGAGAGCTTCGTCGCCGCATCATTAATGTCTTGCCGGCGCAGTGTTTCAATGAGATTGCGCATCAAGACCAGCCTTTCGCCCTGCCGTCGTGCCAGCCCCTCCCGTACGAGATAGTCCGCGCGGGTGTTCATTGCCGCGCGTACCTCTGCACCGAAGCCGCCTACGCTTACTGCAGCTGGTTGGCGGGCGACGAGGTGCCGATCGAGCCACGTCGCTCCATGTGCGGAGACTTGATCTCCGATCGGAAGGTCGGATCGAGTTGCCAACGCAACCCTTTGGCGTCCGCGCGCATCGTCGAAGCGGCGCAGCTCGACAATGGCGCCAGGAAGGCTATCACCTGCCGCGTCGAGGTCGCCTAGCCGCAGGTGATGGACGCGACCGTCTATGCCGTCGACAACGGCATAGGCGGTGCCTTTGAGCTCATCATCGAGCCCCCGCGCGACCAGTCGTCCGATCACTGGCTCGTCTAGGCCTTCACCGGCCATTACGAAGCTGCCGGCATCACGGTCGACGCCGTTCGCTGCGAGACTTCGGGCAAGGCGCTTGATGACGTCGTTGCGCTGACCAAGCTCGCGCAACGTTGCTTCGGCGCCCTCGTGCAGGACCCATTCCCCCGGCGCAATCGGCTGGGCGACTCCGAGTTGCTCTAGCTTGTGCATTCGGCCGACCTTGAAGAGGCGAAGCTCGTCCGACGCGAAGCCAGGACGCGGACGAAGATCGACAATGCAATCGTTGCGGCCCGCCTCGCGGGCAATAGCCTGATCAAGCTTCGTCCAACGCTCGGCGTCGATCTCGCGCTCGAGCGACTGGCGAATCTCGAAGTCGCTGCGCGGTCCGAGTTCCTGAGTAAGGAGGTCCTGCCCACGCGCGCGCATTCCGTGGCTGATGTAGTCGCGAGAAATGATCAGGTCCTGGCCGTCGTCGGCCTTGCCGCGGACAATGACGTGAACGTGGGGATGCTCTGTGTTCCAGTGGTCGACCGCGATCCAGTTCAGGTTTGTTCCAAGATCGCGTTCAGCCTGTGTCATGAGATCCCGCGTGAAGGTTTTGAGGTCTCCCACCTCAGTGGCATCCTCGGGCGATACGATGAATCGGAAGTGGTGTCGGTCGCCGTCACAGCGCTCGGCGAACGCCCGATGATCCGCTTCGTCCTGATCGGCATTGAACATCAGGCCGGCGGCACCGTCCCTGGTCACTCCTTCGCGCCGAAGGTAGCCGAGATGGGCCGCAAGCAGTGCACTCCGCCCTCCGTGCCGGACAATCCGCGCCTTGATGGTAGTCTTCCGGGTCCGATCGCCCAGGAGCCTGCTCGCAGCAAGGCTCGCGGCCCGGCCACGGCCGAACGTGTCCCCGCGTCGTGACGATGAGGTCGATGACCGTCGTGGCCCGCCGCCAGCTCTCTCGGCTGCCGCCAGCGCTTGCGCGATGAACGGGCGTGCGCGTTGACCGCGTCGAGAACGGATGCGGCCAAGCTTAACACGGAAGTCGTCTTCACGAGTCATGGGGGTGCATGTCGCGAGGCGTCGAACGGCCCGGAATTCGGCCACTTCTGTCAAAGACGAAGGCTGTGCCCTCTTGGTGCGCCTCGCGCCAAGCTGTTGATGCATCGTCTCCTCCAGGCCGACCGACCGCCGCGCACCTCGCGGCTTTTATCTTGCCATCGTCGGT